>NZ_MCBT01000032.1:0-3481 GCF_001735525.1 Shewanella colwelliana | reverse complement strand
TTGGTGGCCTTGGAATGAAGGTTTGGCATTTTTTGGATTAGCCTTAGTTGCGTTTGGCCGCATCTAATTTGTTAAGTGTTGTTTGAAGGCCATACCTTCAATGGGAGTTAATTGCCTGCGGCAGGCTCATGTGCAGATACTTCTGCTCCACGCCGTGAATCCATCCGTGGAGGCTCGACGATGGCATCTGACGTGAATGGATTCACAAATGCCGCGATGACATGGATGTCAGAGAGCGGCCATGCCATCAACGTCCGCAGCTGCATCTACACTGGGTTATTGACTCTCTTCGATTTAACTTCATTTGGGACTAATAACGCATTAAAAGCTAACGTGCTTTTGCCCCAAAATGAGTTAACACGTTGTCGGTGGATCAGTACCTAACGGGCTTTCTGGCCTAGACATTTTCATCGCTACACCAGCGAGATGTAATTCATTACTTCCCAACCAAAAACTGGATAACTATACAGTCATATTCAAATCATCAGGATTTTGAACGATTTTCATCCTGTATTCGTGCGCGTTTTCTCATGTTGATTTTAATAAATGGCATTATAATTAATCACTTATACTATTTGTTAAGTAGATAATAGGTTTGGAAAACGCGCATGCGCGTTTTTCCAGATGGTATATTTAGCAAAATGCTGATAAGTTCATTACATACAGATAGTTAACTGTGCGCGTTTTCACTGGTCCAACGAGGTAAACGCGCATGCGCACTAATAAAACGTTCAAGCGATTTATGTCTTGCAGACAGCGCAATGCATAAATACTAAGACGTTAAGTGTCACAAACATCAGGTTTTTGTAAATGAACGAAGAGTTTAATGGTGAAGAATTACCGTCGGAATTCAGGTTGTCTAAATCTAAGATAATGTATATAGAGGATAAGTCGGGTGGCTTGGAGGGTTTAGCTAGAATAGGAAGGGTGTACCTCTCAAAAACTGGTAAAACGCTTTACTATCAAGGAAGAAAATTTCAAAGCCTAAAAGGTAGTGGCTATAAGGCAAACTATTATGAGGTCGATTCCGGTGACCACTATTGGATATCTGGTCCACGAAAAGACCAAAGTGATAGATTGTACGGTGGTAATCGTGGTGTCGAAATAGATGAAGACATAAAAAACGAATATTTACGTAGCATCAACACTTAACAAAAAGCTGCACCTGACATTTTTTGCTACGCTCAATTGTGTATGTCGCTGCGCTCCATTTTACACAATTGCTCTCCGCAAAAACTGCAGGTGAGCTTGGCGTTAGATTACTAATTATCAGGGTATGCGTATCGCATGGATGAAAAACTAAAAGATATATTTTCAAATATAAATGATTGGCTTAAATACGCAGAAGCAAAGTCAGCAACATTGATTGCTGGCAATGGAGCAATAATTTTTGGATTCAGTCGACTCGGCTTAAATGAAAATATTAATTGCTATCTTGGATATTATTTATTTTTTTGTGGTTTTCTAAGCTTAATATCTCTCTCAATCTGTCTGTTATCTATTATACCAGCACTGAATATGCCTTGGGACTCTAAGCCTTCAGGTACTAATGATAGTGATAATATTTTATTTTTTAGAGACATTGCTAAATATACACCTTTGTCGTATTTAAATAAATTGGCTGTCAAAATTGGACAGGAACACGTTGATGTTACAGGCTTCCAAAAGGATTTAGCATTTCAAATTATATCCAACTCAACTATAGCGAATAAAAAATATACTTATTTTAATATTGCAATTTGGTTCACTTTATCAGCTATAGTGTCACCAGTTATTACGATTATTTTTTACATTTCGAGGTCTAAAAATTAAATGAAAGATGGGATTGATACTAAAGTAGCCGAGATTATAGACAATGCTTTTGATGTTACAGATATAACATATGTTCCAGATATTAATGACTCTAAATTAACCTTTGGCAACAAAGGCTTAAAATTAACCGCTACAACTTTATATATTGATATGCGCGGTTCTACTGCTGTTCTTAACAATCACAACAAAACTTCTGTAGCAAAATTACATAAAGCATATTTTCATACCATCGTCACAATTGCTAAAAGTCTCGGTGGTGAGGTGAGGAGCTTTAATGGTGACGGTATGCTTGTTCTGTTTCAGGGGACAACAAAAAAGAAACTTAGTAATGCGGTTTCAGCTGCGATGAAAATGAAATGGATGTTAACGTCATCAGATTCAAAAGTGAAAAAGAAAATGGAAAAGTATTCAAGTGTCAATTTTGGCATTGGTATACATTATGGAGATATTATTTGTACCAAGGTAGGTATTACAGGTGAAAATAATAGAGACCTTGTTTGGATTGGTAACGCTGTTAATAAATCTGTCAAAATAGGAGACAAAATTCATAACGATATCGGGATTTCATCTTATGTATATAGTAATTTAGAAGATAGAGTTAAGTATGTTACTGAAAAAGATTGGTATGGTAATGATGTAAAGAAAGATATTTGGAAAACAGCTACAATCGAGTACAACGGCTCAGACGAAACATACTATTTCACTACGTATCACCTTGAAGTAACGTAATCTAACAAATAAGGATAGGCTGCGCGTAGCCGCGTCCTTATCCCGAGTGTTGAACAAGCCCGGGTTTGTAGGAAGTGATACCTTTATATAGTAAATAGCGGCGTGAGAGCTCACGCTGGTTTAGGTCGGGGAGCTTAATTTACACTTTTGGCTAGCCATAGCTATCCCTTAGCACTGACAGCCAATAAGTAAGCCTATAGTTTCAAAAGCTTAATCACCTCCTGCGTTTCACTTCTAGAGTTCTAAAATTTCAAAATCCTGTTATCTTACCGCTTAAACAGTGGCGTTAGATTGCTAAGTGCTCTGGCTATGAAAGCTTGTCAGTCGCCCCTGCTTTTTTCCATGTACGCCCATAAATGTCATCGGCTGCTGGCAGCAAGGACAAGGCCGTATTGCCGCAATGCGTTTTGCCTCTTCGACTAGGGGACTTCCTACTACTTGAGGCAGCGCCCCTGCGACAACGAGCATCAACTGTATTTGTTGCCTCAGTTTGCAGAAGTTCCCGCTAAGTAATCCATAATCTCGTACTCGGCGTAACCCTTTAGGCAAAACATGCTGCAGCACTAACCACAGGAACTCTATCGCGGGTAAGGTACGCACTTTATTGGTCTGAGTTTGGCTGTCCAGATACTCAAAGCTGACGTGCCCATCGATATTACTGATGATATTTTTATCAGGCAATACACCGCGATAGAGGTATCTTGATAAGTACTTCAGTGCAGGTAAGCCTTTGCCAACATGCTGGCAATCTACCACCCACTTCTTTGGTGTTGCTGCTGGCAGTGTGATATCTCGCTTATTTGTCAGGTATTCCAGCAACCTTGCTCGCCACACTGTGGCGAGATTAAAAGCGTTGAACAGATATTTACCTCTGCTTTTTTGCCACTGCTTTTTGTCTTTGTTGAAGCTTCCAGCGGGAATGATGAAGTGAAGATGCGGA
>NZ_MCBT01000031.1:0-4022 GCF_001735525.1 Shewanella colwelliana | reverse complement strand
CATCACCATGAGCTTCACTGTCACCATTGATGATGACAATAATGGCACCGCCACCCAAGTCGTGGTGGTCACCATTACTGGCACCAATGATCTCCCCGTGATTAATGCCGCGGCGACTGTTGTATCTGAAGAAGGTCTATTGGCTGGCATTATTGATAATATCGGTGATCCTTCTGATCAAACTGATTTGAAAACAAATGGAGGTGTTATCACCTTTACAGATCCTGACGCCTCTGACAGCAGTGCCTTTACGGTTTCATTGTCTGGTCCAAGTACTAATGTATATTCAGATGAACAACTCGTCAGTTGGAGTTGGGATAGCCAGACGAACACGCTAACTGGTTCAGTGGGTAACACAGTTATCATGACAATAGTACTTGGCTCAGTAAGCGGAGACGTGTCTGGATATAGCGTTGCTTATACCGTCAATCTCCTTGGGCCTGTAGATCATGAACTGAATAGCATTGAAGACATCATGTTATTGAACTTTGGAGTTACTATTAATGATGGCTCCGGCGACGCAACAACAACCTTGAGTGTCACTATTGAAGATGATTCAGGAGTAGACCAAGTTGATGAGTCTTTGGTCCATGACATTTCCCATAGCGTAGGCAGCACAGTCACTGCCGATCTCTTCAATCCTGGTGCTGATGGGTTTGGCGAAGTTAATTTTGAGCTTATTACATCTGGTTTAAAACACGATGGGTATGATCTGGTTTATACGATGAGTGGTAATACATTAACAGCTAGTGCTAATGGCGTTGACATATTTACGTTAACGGCCGTATTAGACGGTAATGGGCATTACGACTATCAATTTGTTCTGCTTCAGGAAATGGATCAGGAAGCGATAGTCAATTACGACATTGGCTCAGCTCCTGCTGGGAATAACCTCACCTACTTCGTAGATTTTGATGGTTCTATCTATGCCCAAAATGGACAAGCTGCCAGCGTTATTTCGACGATAACTGGGTACACTAACGGAGTATCTTCGCAGATCAACTCCAACAGTCATGGTATAGGTGTGGGCCCTCAAACCTCCATCAGTGCTAATGAGTCAATTAAAATTGAGTATGGCGTTGACGGTACGAGTATTTTAGCAGTTAATTTGGGAACCAATAACAACGGTAACCATACTGGTTCTGCTGATATTCAATACATAGTTACTTACTCAG
The DNA here is from genome assembly GCF_001735525.1 of Shewanella colwelliana. Lineage (NCBI taxonomy): Bacteria > Pseudomonadati > Pseudomonadota > Gammaproteobacteria > Alteromonadales > Shewanellaceae > Shewanella > Shewanella colwelliana. The sequence goes on along the minus strand of NZ_MCBT01000031.1, from coordinate 2,847 downwards.
ACAATTCGACAAAGGTCGTTAATATAACAACCACAAATGGCATATTTCTGATTGAAGAGTTAGAACACAATGGTTTGGCAATTATGTCGATTGAAATCTTCCATGTTAATGGGGAAGATTTCCAAATAAATGGCCTATCTTCATCGGGCATTATTTTCAATAGCCCTATCGATCTTGAATTTGCCTACACTGCTACAGACAATGATGGCGACGCAATACCATTTACTAATGACAATAACGGCCATTTTTATATCACACTAACGCCAGATAATTATGTACCAAATGCCATTAATAATGCATACAAAGTCGATAGCGGCGGGGTAATAAGCTCCAATGTAATAACTGATGATACTGGCTCAGGGGCAGATAGCGATGCCAATGGACACAATCTCAAAGTAACTCATATCAACGGTGCAGAGCTTACATTTGTAAATGGCATTGCTACCGTTAATGTTGCGGGCGGTGTGTTAACAATTCAAGAAGATGGAACCTATACCTATCAGCACAATGGTAATGGGTCCGCACCCGTTAGGTTTACTTATGAAATAAGTGATAGCAATGGTGGTACCGACACCGCTGCGGTTGAGATTGAGATATTTAATCACCAGACTCTTAATCCTGGGGATGATACACACCAAGGTAGTGACGGGAATGACCTTATTGTGAGCGATACAACAAGTATTGTTCCTGGAGAGGACTACAATATTGCCTTCCTTATTGATACATCTGGAAGCATGGGCCAGTCCGCCGTTAATACTGCAAAAGCTCAAATATTAAGTGTTATCGAACAGCTTGTGGCTAATGCAAGTCAGCCTAATTCGGGTACTGTAAATATTCTCTTAGTCGATTTTGCTAGCTCTGCTCAAACACTTATCTCTATCGATTTAACAGCTAATGATGTCTTGACACAGATAAGTGATGCAATGAGATCTATGAGTAGTGGTGGTCAAACTAATTATTATGCTGCCTTTAACGAGGTTTATAATTGGTTTGCCACAGGGCTTGCATCTCAAAATAGCGGTACCAACCTGACCTACTTCATTACTGACGGTAGGCCAACTTCCGATGGCGGCATTCCAGGCAGTAGTTACCAAAACGGATTAGCGGCATTTAATCTACTCAGTGCATTATCGATAATACAAGCAATTGGACTCGGTAATAATATTAACAGCAATGTTCTTGAGAACTTCGACTCAGACGGACAGATCCTCAATAATGTTGATGTGAGTAATCTCGCCGATGCAATTCTTCAATCCAGTCTGCTTCCTGGTAACGATGTGATCACTGCTGGTGATGGACACGATATCGTCTTTGGTGACTTGGCTCAATTCACGGGTATCAATACCCAGGGATATGATGCTTTAAAAGAATATGTATCAACTCAAACCAACATCAGCATTAATGATATTACTGATGTTGAAATCCATGGGTATATCTCTGAACATACTGACGAGTTCGATATCTCGGGTGCTGACGATGGCAGTGATACCATCTATGGCGGTAACGGAAACGATATCTTATTTGGGCAGGGGGACGACGATATACTTATAGGTGGCCTCGGCAGCGATGTACTAATTGGTGGTACTGGCAGTGACATTATGGATGGTGGTGTCGATACGGACCGCGATACATTCGTGTGGAATCTTGGTTCTGCTGATGGAAGTACTGATACGGTTGTCAACTTTGACGTTAATTACGACGCGTTGGATCTTTCAAGTATTCTCATTGATGAAGAAACGGGTACCTTCTCCTTAGACCAATACTTAGAGTTTAACTTTAGTGGAGGTAACACCGAAATATCCGTAGATTCAAATCACGATGGTGTGACAGATCTGATTATTGTCCTAGAAAACGTTGACCTGACGGATAACAATTCACTTAGCGACAATCAAGTGATCACCAACTTACTTAACAATGAAAATCTAATAATCGATACCATACCGTAAAATTTAATATGGCTACGTAAATAGTCCGATAGAAGGCCAAGCTAATCATTAAGAGGTTTGGCCTTTTTGTTTCAGTACCCAGAAGCAATAACTTTTATCCATACTTAAGCATGACCTTTCCGTCAAAAAATTGACCATTGCCAGCATCACTGTTAACATCTCATTCTTGGCGAAAAAGTACGCTAACAATTGCAACCAGTTGGTTACGATTGTATTTATTTAATCTGCGGGGGCAGGAATGAAATCACTAGTTACAGCTAAAAACGGACACGTCACAAATACTCAAGGAAATGTATCAATTCAATCGGATACAGGAAGTAAAGTTGCTAATATTGGAGACTACGTCCCTGCTGGTACAAAGGTTTCAATCCCTGATGAATCTACGCTTGAGATCGCCTATCAAGATGGTAGTACCTATAACAGTGCAGAGGTACTACCAGAGCAAATTGAAACAGCGACTGATACCAACGCATTAAATGAAATAGAGCAATTGCAGGCCCTTATAGCTGCTGGGGACGATCCAACTGCTGCGCTACCAGACACAGCTGCAGGTGGTGCTCAAGGTAATGAAGGTGGTTCTGATTTTGTGTCTTTAAGTCGAAGTGGAGCACAAACCATAGCCTCTGCAGGCTTTAATACCGATGGTATTTCACAACCTGAATTTACGCCAACAACAGAATTAGTGAGCAGCGATGATTCCCCCACCATCGCTACCAACGACAGCAACACCATTGCAGAAGATACCGTCGCCACTGGCAACGTATTGGCTAACGACAGCGATATCGACAGCGACTTGTCAGTGGTCAGCTTCACTGTTAACGGCGAAACCGTTGCAGCAGGCACCACGGTTGAGGTGGAAGGCGGCTCATTAGTCATCAACGCCGATGGCACCTACACCTTC
>NZ_MCBT01000030.1:0-116564 GCF_001735525.1 Shewanella colwelliana | reverse complement strand
TGTAGTGGTACGGTGAATTTGGCCACCTAGTTAGAGGTGATATCATCACCTCATAAGTTAACAGGTGACACTATGAAAAAACGTACAAGAAGACTTTTTAGCGCAGAGTTCAAACTTGAATCAGCTCAATTAGTGCTAGATCAAAATTACTCAATTGTTGAAGCTGCTCAAGCCATGAGTGTAGGCAAATCAACCATGGATAAATGGGTTCGACAATTAAGAGAAGAGCGACAAGGTAAGCAACCTAAAGCATCACCTATATCACCAGAACAAATTGAAATTCGAGAGTTAAAAAAGCAACTCGCTCGCCTCCAAGAGCACAACGAAATATTAAAAAAGGCCACAGCTCTGTTGATGTCGGACTCACTGAACAATTCTTAATAATTGAGAAACTCAGGCAGAGCTACAGCATAAAAACATTATGCGAAGTGTTCAGTATTCATCGTAGTAGTTACAAATATTGGAAAAAGCGGCCAACAACCATTAATGCCGATAAAGTTAAACTTCGGAGCCTAGTTAGCGAAGTACACACTGCAAGTAATGGGTCGGCTGGTGCTAGAACCATTGCAGATATGGTTAGCCAGCAAGGTGTCTTGCTAAGCCGCTATCGTGCCACTAAGTTGATGAAAGAGCTTGGTATAGTTAGCTGTCAGGTTCCTAAGCACAAATACCGAAAAGGCACGCTAGAACATATTGAAACCCCTAATCACCTAGGTCGACAATTCGCAGTTACAGCTCCGAATGAAGTCTGGGTTGGTGATGTCACCTACGTGTGGGCTGGTAACCGCTGGATGTACTTAGCTGTTGTGATTGATCTATTCGCCCGTAAAGTGATTGGCTGGGCTATGTCATTATCACCTGATAGCCGTTTAACTGGCAAAGCGCTTACGATGGCCTATGAAGGTCGTGGTAAACCTAAAGATGTTATGTTCCATAGCGATCAAGGGACTCACTATACAAGCAGAAAATATCGACAACTTTTATGGCGATACCAGCTCAAACAAAGTTTATCTCGACGTGGGAATTGTTGGGATAATAGTCCAATGGAACGCTTTTTTAGGAGCCTTAAGACAGAATGGATACCAACAACAGGGTATCGTAATTTTACAGAAGCTCAGAACGAAATTACACGATACATAATTGGATATTACTGCCAGCTTCGTCCACATCAATATAACGGCGGACTGACGCCCAATGAATCGGAACGATTGTTCTGGTTAAACTCTAAGATCGTGGCCAATATTAGTTGACCACTACAACCCAACACCTTAACGACCAATATTTTGAGCTTAGTATATAACTCGCGAGATTGGCGTGGCGCATTGCCAACAGTAGGGATAAAAAAACACCTCGCCAGTTGCCCAGCGAGGTGTTTCATTTCGTAGCTCGTAGCTCGTAGCTCGTAGCTCGTAGCTTAAAGATTACTCTTTATACTTAAGCGTACCGTTCTCTTTGATCTCGTCAAACCAAAGGTTATGGTGCTGGCTTGCCCATGTCTCATCACAGTAACCAGAAACCATACACTCCATACCACCTTCAGACATCACTGTCGCCATGAAGATATGCACAATAGAGAATGCGGTAATAATGATGGCACTGACTGAGTGAAGCACTAAAGCGATTAGGCTTAAGGTACGGCTAGGCTCGAACAAGTTCGGGAATAGCAGCAACATACCTGAGGCTGAGATCACTAGACCAAATGCAGCAAACGCCCAGAACCATAGTTTCTCACCAGCGTTAGCAAAACCTGCATCGGGGTGCTTACCTTTAAATGGACCGAAGTTAATGTAACCACCAACAACCAACATCCACTTCAAGTCGTACATCTTCGGCAACTGATTCTTAGCCCAAAGGGTTGTCATCAATGCCCAACCAATCATGAACGGAATAGCCATGAAGTCATGCACTTGCTTAGCACCATAGACAAATCCAGCCCAGATGCCTTCACTGATATATGGCTGGAAGAAAAAACGTCCTGCTAACAAAGTGAGACCAGTTAAGATCAACAGCAAACAAGGAATCGCGCCAAGCCAATGGATCGACACGTCGAATTTCGACCAGCGATACACTAACTTGCCCGAGAAACCACCGTGTAGCTTAGAGATTCCATTCACTTTGATAAACAACACAAAGATGATGATCATCCCAAACAGCGCAGCCATCAGAGCTGGTGCCAACCAGTCACTGCGTAACTCCAGTACTCGCAAGTCGTAGCTATTGATAGGCTGATTATGAAACTCACCATGAGAAGTGGTTTCGCCCGTTGCGCCAGCTTGCAATTGCGCCCAAATTTGGCCTTCTGTTGCGCCATGACTATGGTCAGTCGCGCCATCGTGTGCAAATGACAGCGCACTGAATGTCGTGCCAATCACTAACGCGAGAATCACGCTAAATTGTTTGAACCATTTGTTCATATTACATCCTTATCGTCCACACCGTCCCTAAGGTACGGCGTGGATTAATGTGGCGTTATACAAGTTGGGATTTAGCCCCAAATCGCATTTTTTGAACCACGGTATGCAACACGCTCACGGAAGATGTTTGAGATAACCTCAGCATCACCAGCAAGTAGCGACTTAGTCGCACACAGTTCAGCACACATAGGCAGCTTACCTTCAGCGATACGGTTTGAACCGTACTTCTGACGCTCTGCATCTGAATGGTTCTCTTCAGGACCACCCGCACAGAAAGTACATTTGTCCATCTTACCTCGGCTACCAAAAGCACCCTTTTTAGGGAACTGAGGCGCGCCAAACGGACAAGCGTAAAGGCAGTAACCACAACCGATACAGGTATCTTTATTGTGCAACGTTAAGCCATCTTCTGTCTTATAGAAGCAGTTTGCAGGGCAAACTGCTTGGCAAGGCGCATCAGTACAATGCATACATGCCACAGAGATTGACGCTTCACCAGGCATACCATCATTAATGGTCACCACGCGGCGGCGTTGAATACCCCACTCAAGAGCGGAATCGTTTTCGTTCTTACATGCAGTGACACAGCCGTTACATTCGATGCAGCGCTTGGTGTCACATAAAAATTTCATTGTAGCCATGTTGGCAATTCTCCCAGTACTTAGGCTTTAGTGATCTGACAAAGCGAAGCTTTAGTCTCTTGCATCTGCGTCACAGGGTCATAACCGTAAGTTAAGGCCGTGTTCGCAGACTCACCAATCACATAAGGCACTGTACCTTCTGGATAGTTCTTCTCTAGGCTTTCACCGTGCATCACACCCGCAAAGTGGTATGGCATCCAAGTAACACCTGGTTTCACACGTGGAGTCACCATAGCTTGGATCTTAATACGACCACCTTCCGCACCCTCTAGCCATACAGTGTCACCATTACGGATACCACGGTCAGCCGCATCAGCAGGGTTAATTTCAACAAACATCTCTTGTTGAAGCTCTGCTAGCCAAGGGTTAGAGCGCGACTCTTCACCACCACCCTCATACTCAACCAGACGACCAGAAGTCAGGCCTAGTGGGTACTTAGCTGTGTTGTCATTCTGCTGAATTGACTTGTACAGCGTTGGTAGGCGATGCACTTGCATGTCATCATAGGTTGGGTACTTAGATACAAGATCACGACGTGGCGTATAAAGCGGCTCACGATGCACAGGCACTTGATCAGGGAAAGTCCAAACAATACAACGTGCTTTAGCGTTACCAAATGGAATACAACCGTGCTTCATTGCCACACGTTGGATACCACCAGAGATATCGGTCTTCCAGTTTTTGCCTTCAGCCTCTGCTTTCTCAGCGGCCGTTAGCTCGTCCCACCAACCAAGTTGCTTAAGCATGTCAGCGCTGAATTCTGGGTAACCGTCTTGGATTTCAGCACCTTTAGAGAAGCTACCTTCAGCCAATAGGTTCTTACCTTTGTACTCAACACCATAACGGGCACGGAAGTTACCACCGCCCTCAAGCACGTGCTTGTGTGTGTTATACAGGATCTGTGTACCCGGGTGTTTCTGCTCAGGTGTGCCCCAGCATGGCCAAGGTAGACCATAGGTTTCACCTTTCGCAGGACCACCTTCAGCTTCAAGTGTCTTATTGCTGAAAGTACCCCAGTTTTGGGTGTGTAGCTTCAAACGCTCAGGGCTTTGGCCTGACATACCAATGGTCCACATACCGCGGTTGATTTCGCGAGTAATGTCTTCAATGACCAACATATCTTTGGCATCTTTGGCGATACGCTTGGTATATTCGTCAGCAAAACCAAGCTTTTGAGAAAGACGATACATGATCTCAAGGTCAGTCTTAGATTCAAATAATGGCTCGATAACCTTCTCACGCCACTGCTGGCTACGACCAGAGTTAGATACTGAACCTTCAGTTTCGAACTGGGTTGCCGCAGGCAATAAATACACACCGTCTTTACGGTTGTGCATAACACCAGCCATAGTTGGGAACGGATCCACAACAACTACAGTGTCCATCTTGTCTAGTGCTTCACGCACATCACGCTGACGAGTTTCAGTGTTAACTGACTGACCCCAGAAGAACGCCATACGAACGCGATCTTTCTGCGCTAGCTTTTCAGGTGTCTCAAGTACACCATCGTGCCAACGTGAACACGGAATACCAGGAGTGTTCATCGGTACACGGCCAAGGTAGCTGTTTTGATCAAAGCGGCCTTTAACCCAATTTAAGTCAAGATCCCACACGTGGCTCCAGTGCGTCCAAGCGCCTGAAGTCAAGCCGTAGTAGCCAGGAAGATTATCAAACAGTAGACCTAAATCCGTTGCGCCCTGTACGTTATCGTGACCACGGAAAATGTTTGTTCCGCCACCTTTAACGCCCATATTACCCAGAGCAAGCTGCAGGATACAGTAAGCACGCGTGTTGGCGTTACCAACGTGATGCTGAGTACCACCCATACACCATACAACGGTACCAGGACGATTTTCAGCCATTAACTTCGCCGCTTGGTAAACGTCTTCTTCGCTCACGCCAGTGATGTCCGCAACCTCTTTAGGTGGGAACTTCTTCACTTCCTCGCGTATAGATTCCATTTCAAATACACGCTGCTCGATAAAGGCTTTATCTTCCCAGCCATTTTCGAAAATATGCCAAAGCATACCGTAGATGAACGGAATATCAGTACCTGGACGCAGTGCACAGTGGTGATCAGCGTGTGCAGCAGTACGAGAGAAGCGTGGATCAACAACGATGATCTTAGCGTTGTTTTTCTCTTTCGCGATCAGAATATGCTGCATCGCCACTGGATGCGCTTCAGCTGGGTTCGCCCCAATGAAGAAGATGGCATTAGCATTTTGAATGTCGTTGAAAGAGTTAGTTTGCGCACCATAGCCCCAAGTGTTTGCAACACCGGCTACCGTGGTAGAGTGACAAATACGTGCTGAGTGGTCGACGTTGTTAGTGCCCCACATAGCCGCAAATTTACGATACATGTAGCAACCTTCGTTAGAAAACTTAGCGCTACCCATAAAGTAAAGTGAATCTGGACCCGACTCTTGACGGATATCTAACATCTTGTCGCCTACTTCGCTAAAAGCTTGCTCCCAAGAAATTTTCTTCCACTTACCGCCTTCTAGCTTCATTGGGTATTTTAGACGCTTCTCGCCGTGACCATGTTCACGAAGGGCTGCACCTTTCGCACAGTGACCACCAGCATTAAACGGATGGTCAAATGCAGGCTCTTGTCCCGTCCAAACACCGTTTTGAACTTCAGCATAAAGGCCACAACCTACCGCACATGCACTACATACGGTGCGCTTGATCTCAGTTGGTGCATTATGTGGAATATCTTTGGCTTCGGCGCGACGCATCATGCCTGTACCAAGAAGAGAAGCCGCTGCAATACCACCAGATGTGATACCTGCATGCTTCATAAATTGACGACGGCTAATCCCAAGTGTTTGCTTAGCAACGACTGGGGCCTCATTTGATTTGCGAGTTAACTTCATCGCTGGAATTCTCCTAATTAGCTACGCAGGCTGTTGTAATAACTGCGGATATGAGCAGTTTCATGGTAGCCATCAGTGTTTTTTACACTGGTCTTATTTTCTGTTGCATTAGCAACACTAACACCGCTTGCGGCAATGGCCACACCGGCCGTACCACCTATGGTGAGTGCTTTCAGCAATGATCTACGATTGAGATCGGGCTGTTGCTTTTTCATTCTTGCTCCTAGTGAAATTAGGAAGATTCATAGAGTAGGGATGGTTTTATTCAAATTGGTTAGCAATACACTCGTTGCACGAATGTTGAACGCAGGTATCAATTTGGTAAAATCTGTATATTTATTAAAAACATCCAATTAATTACCCGTGCAATATAAGCAAGTTGTGCTTAGGAAAAATTGATCTGAATCGGGTTCATTAGTCAACAAAAGTGAATAGAATCCCAAAGTGTTAAGCCAGTCATATTTATTGAATTAAAACACCTCAACACTCACATTAAATCAGCGGATTTTCCTCTGAGAGATGTAACAAATTTGTATCACTAAATAATTGAAAAATAGCGATAACAGTTATCATTAAGCGATATAAGACTTGGGCAAAAGAGGGCTTAAGGGCGGAAATGTTAGCGCCTAAAAGGAACACCGTGTCGGTGAGATAATGTAAGAAGCTTAGTGGTAATAAAAAGCACCTCGATGGTTACCCAACGAGGTGCTTTATCAAGCGGTTTCTGCTGCTCTAGCTGGGTTAGCTAAAGTGAAAGAATTACTCTTTATATTGCAAGGTACCGTTTTCTTTGATCTCGTCATACCAAAGGTTATGGTGTTGTACAGCCCAGTTTTCATCACAGTAACCAGACTTCATACACTCCATACCACCTTCACTTAACACGGTGGCCATCCAGATATGAACAATAGTAAAGGCAATTAGAATAATCGCGCTAATACCATGAATAAGCAGCGCCGCCATAGAGGCTTCACGAGGAAGGTCTAAAGCAGGTAAAACCAACATGATGCCAGACACACTAATAAACAGACCGAAGAATGTCAGTGTCCAGAACCACATTTTCTCACCAGCATTGGCGAAACCACTGTCTGGGTGCTTGCCTTTAAATGGGCCAAAGTTGATGTAACCACCAACGACTAAGAACCATTTCAGATCATACATCTTAAAGGTTTGCAGCGGCATCCATTTAACCACACACAATGCCCACGAGATGATGAACAGCGGACCCACATAATCATGGATAGTCTTACTACCGTAGATCAACGATGCCCAAATACCTGTGCCCACATAAGGTTGCAGTACATGCTTACCTAACATGATATTTAGACCGGTAAAGATCAATGCCATGCAAGATATCGCAAGTAGCCAGTGAAGCCAGATATCGGCTTTAGTCCAACGCAACACCATCTTGCCAGAGAAACCGTGGCTTAACTTTGATGGACCATTGACCAAGAAAAACAGTAAAAACGCACCGAAAACACCGACAACCGCCAGTGCCATTGCAGGCGTTAAATACTCATTTTTAATGTTTGTGCCTTCAATAGCAGACACATTGATCAACACACCACCTTCAACACCCTTTTCAGTAGTGTATCCAGATTCCCCAGACTGAACGGCTCTCCACAAATCGGCATCGCTAGTTGTCGCGGTAGCCATCTGCTGGCTGGTTTGATCGTCAACGGCGTATGCCGTGGCGCTCAAGCCTAACCCCATTGCAAGAATGAGAGGCAGTGCCAACACAGTGAATAGGCTGCGCAGTGATTTTAATAACATAGTCACTCCTTTACAGACGATGAACCCAAGGGCTCATCGTCCTATTCACTTTAGGCGCCTGTCTTTGGGGTGTAACCCCAAATCGCATTAGGGTTACCACGTGCAGCAATACGCTCACGGTAGATGCCAGAAACAATCTCTGCATCACCAGCAAGCAGTGCTTTGGTTGAACAAAGCTCTGCACACATAGGCAACTTACCTTCAGCTAAACGGTTTGCACCATACTTCTGACGTTCTGCTTCAGAGAAGGTCTCTTCTGGGCCACCAGCACAGAAAGTACACTTATCCATCTTGCCACGGCTACCAAAAGCGCCCTTTTTAGGGAACTGAGGCGCGCCGAATGGGCAAGCGTAGAGGCAGTAACCACAACCGATACAGGTATCTTTATTGTGTAGTGTTAAGCCGTCTTCAGTCTTGTAGAAGCAGTTTGCAGGGCAAACGGCTTGGCAAGGGGCATCAGTACAGTGCATACATGCCACTGAGATAGATGCTTCACCAGGCTGACCATCATTAATGGTCACTACGCGGCGACGTTGAATACCCCACTCAAGAGCGGAATCGTTTTCGTTCTTACAAGCTGTGACGCAACCGTTACACTCGATGCAGCGTTTGGTGTCACATAGAAATTTCATGACTGCCATAATGGCTTATCTCCTCATCAAGTTCAGTTAGGCTTTGGTGATCTGACACAAGCTAGACTTAGTCTCTTGCATCTGCGTCACAACGTCATAGCCATAGGTCAATACGGTATTGGCTGATTCACCAATGACGTATGGAACCGTGCCTTCTGGATAGCTCTTCTCAAGGCTTTGACCTTCGAAGACACCAGCGAAGTGGTATGGCATGAAACATTCACCTGCGATAACACGTGGTGTAACCATGGCCTGAACCTTGATCTTGGCACCTTCAGGGCTGTGAACCCAAACCGTATCACCATCACGTAGACCACGATCTGCCGCATCGGCAGGGTTGATCTCGATGAACATCTCTTGCTGAAGTTCTGCTAGCCATGGGTTAGAACGAGTTTCTTCACCACCACCTTCATATTCAACAAGACGACCAGAGGTCAGCGCAATAGGGAAGTCTTTGGCGAAATCCTGATCCTGAATAGACTTGTACAGGGTAGGAAGACGCGCAACCATACGGTCATCATAAGTTGGGTACTTAGCCACCAAGTCACGACGAGGCGTATAAAGTGGCTCACGATGCACAGGGATATCATCAGGGAAGTTCCATACAATACAACGCGCTTTAGCGTTACCGTAAGGAATACAGCCATGATTAATCGCCACACGCTGAATACCACCTGAGATATCAGTCTTCCAGTTTTTGCCTTCAGCAGCCGCTTTCTCTTCAGCAGTTAGGTCATCCCACCAGCCAAGCTGCTTAAGCATCTTGTCGGTAAACTCTGGGTAACCATCTTTGATTTCACTGCCCTTAGAGTAAGAGCCTTCAGCCAAAATGTTGTTACCTTCGTGCTCAACACCATAACGTGCACGGAAGTTACCACCACCGTATTTCACTTCACGACCTGTGCGATACAGAATTTGCGTGCCAGGATGCTTCATCTCTGGTGTGCCCCAACATGGCCAAGGCAGACCGTAGGTTTCACCTTTAGCTGGGCCGCCTGGTGCTTCAAGCGATTTAATGTCGAATGTGCCCCAGTTTTCTTGGTGCATCTTCAGACGCTCAGGGCTCTGGCCTGTGTAACCAATGGTCCACATACCTTTGTTGAACTCACGAGTAATGTCTTCAACTAATGGCTCATCACCATTGACCTGAATATGCTTACAGAACTCTTTCTCGATGCCCCACTTCTTAGCTAGCTTGTACATGATCACATGGTCAGGCTTAGACTCAAATAGTGGTTCAATCACCTGTGTACGCCACTGTAGTGAACGGTTAGAAGCCGATACTGAACCGTAGGTTTCAAACTGAGTTGAAGCCGGTAGCAGATATACACCATCGGTACGGGTGTGCATAACACCTGCCATCGTTGGGAATGGATCCACAACCACTACCGTGTCCATCTTGTTCAATGCTTCACGCACTTCACGACCACGGGTTTCGGTGTTAACAGACTGACCCCAGAAGAATGACATACGAATGTTATCTTTCTGCGCAATCTTAGACTTATCTTCTAACACACCATCATGCCAACGAGAACATGGGATACCTGTAGAGGTCATTGGATCTTGACCAAGGTATTGTGCTTGGTCGAAACGGGCTTTAACCCATTCGTAGTCCAAGTCCCATACGTTACACCAGTGCTTCCAAGATCCTGTCTTGAGGCCATAGTAACCCGGTAGTGTGTCAAACAGCAGACCAAAGTCCGTTGCACCCTGCACGTTATCGTGACCACGGAAGATGTTAGTACCACCACCAGCAACACCCATATTACCTAGGGCAAGCTGCAGGATACAGTAAGCACGGGTATTGGCGTTACCAACGTGATGCTGAGTACCACCCATACACCAAACAACCGTACCAGGCTTAGTTTCGGCAAGCATTTTAGCTACGCGATACATCTGCTCTGGCGGTACACCAACCACATTTTCAACTTCGGCTGGCGTCCATTTAGCAGCGGCTTCGCGGATGCGTTCCATACCGTAAACACGCTGATCGATGAAGCTCTGATCTTCCCACTTGTTTTCAAAAATGTGCCACAGTAGACCATAGATATAAGGAATATCTGTACCAGGGCGAATATGCACGAACTCATCAGCTTTAGCTGCAGTTCGGGTGAAACGAGGGTCGACGACGATAATCTTCGCGCCACGCTCTTTACCTTCCAAGATATGCTGCATTGAAACAGGATGTGCTTCTGATGGGTTAGACCCAATGAACATCATCGCTTTTGCGTTACGAATATCGTTGAAAGAGTTGGTTTGCGCACCATAACCCCAAGTGTTTGCAACACCGGCTACAGTGGTAGAGTGACAAATACGCGCTGAGTGGTCGACATTGTTGGTGCCCCACATTGCTGCGAATTTACGGTACATGTAAGCTTGCTCGTTAGAGAACTTTGCACTACCCATGAAGAATACAGAGTCAGGACCCGATTCAGCACGGATATCGAGTGCTTTTTGGCCAACTTCTTCAATGGCTTGTTCCCAAGAGAGACGCTTCCACTTGCCGCCTTCCAGTTTCATTGGATACTTAAGACGCTTCTCACCATGACCGTGTTCACGCAGTGCTGCACCTTTTGCACAGTGGCCACCAGCGTTAAATGGATGATCGAAAGCAGGTTCTTGACCTGTCCATACACCATTTTGAACTTCAGCATAGATACCACAGCCCACAGAACAGTGAGAACAGATAGTACGTTTTACTTCAGTTGGCGCATCATGAGGAACTTCTTTTGCTTCTGCTTTACGCATCATACCAGCGCCAAGCATAGAGGCCGCGGCAATACCACCAGTAGCAAGACCTGCTGTCTGAAGGAACTGACGACGGTTTAGACCTAGGACGGGCTTTTTAGCAGCTTCTGCCTGGTCTGTTTTGCGGGTTAATCGCATCACACACTCTCCTAATATTATTGAATTACTGCGTAATTACCGATTCATAAACCACTAACAAGCGGCTTACTTGGTACGTAACGACGCGTAATAACTACGAATATGATCCGTCTCGTGGTAGCCATCACCATGTGCTGTATCTTTAGCAGGTGTTGGCGTAGCAGCCATTGCCTGGCCACTAACAGTGGCCACTGCACCAGCAGCGCTACCCACAGCCAATGCCTTTAGCAATTGACGACGACCCATATCGGAAGCTTGCTTCTTCATAGTGTCTCCTAATTTTTATACTTAATTTGAGTCGCTACTTTAATCATCTCGGTTAACAGAAACTCGGTTTCGGTTAATCTTAAAGTGGCAACCCGACTATGATTGAGGGCGAACCCTCAAGTTTTGCTACGCCAGCTCATACAACGAGCTGGCACAAAGCGTAAACCTTCAACCTATGACGCGAGTTCACTGGTTGTCGGTTCAATCTTTTCCGATTCACTGCCAGGGCAGTTCACCGGAATATTTAAACTCAGTTGTTCAAACTCGTTGGCTTCAATGACAAAAAACGCCTTAGCCAGCTGTGCAACGGTGGCATAAAATGCCGCACTTGGTGCTCGGCCTAAATGGTCACAGAAACGATCAATCCAGCTACCAATATGACGCTGGTAAAAAGCCAACTGGCGATAACCTGGCGCCTCTAAAATTAAGGTACCCATGACTTCGCACAGCGCGGCGACATGATCTTCTGGCTCTTTCACTTCATCGGTACGTTCAAAGCCCAACTGCATCAGGTCCTGACGCAGTAACGCTAATGGCTTATCCATCAACGACCCAGTCATAAACCAACTGCCGTAAGGTAAAATCTCACCACTGCCGACACCTAAGAAGATGCTGAAATACTCATCTTCTAGTTGATCACTAGTGAATTGCCCTGCCGCTAATTTCAGCGCCGACCAAGCTTTAGTGATCTCGCTGTCATCATCGACATCAATTTCAAGGCTTGAAAGGAACTGCAATAATTCAGCGCTTGGCTGGCTGCGTAGTAGCGCCGCCAAAAGCTGGTAGATATCGGCTCTTAACTGATCGTTTTCTGATACTTCTCTTACTAATTCGGTCATGGCTAAACTCTTATCGCAGTTGCTTTTCAGGATCTTGAAGGATGTCTTCAAACATATCTTTTACCCGGCAGTCGCTACACATCTTTAGTCGTTCTGTGTTGGCACTGAAGGCACTATGACCTCCGACTACATCCAGCATCCGTTGCACCATGGATTGGGTGGCGAAAGGGGTACCGCAGCGAATACAATCAAACGGTGCTTCCTCTTTCAACGTTTGACGCTCCTGACGCGCAGCAGCATCGAAATTCATTTGTGGAGTTAAGCTAATCACCTTCTCAGGACACGCTGACTCACACAGTCCACACTGCACACAATCTTGCTCGACAAAGTGTAGCGCAGGCATATCGCCGCCGTCGGTTAATGCCTGAGTTGGGCAAGTCGACACACAAGAGAGACACAAGGTACAACCGTCGGTGTTAACACTTACCTTACCGAAAGGTATATTGCTTTTGCTGAGGCAGCTATCGCTCGACGCCGCTTGACTGTTGAGATGATCGATTGCCGCATACAGGGTGTTACGCTTGGTCGTCGCTGCAAACTCACCCGGTACGATAACCGGCCAGCTCGCACTCACCTTAACTAAAGTATCTAGCTCATCAAGTTGGTTTTGGTTAATCACGCTAACACGCTGAGGTTGTCCCATCTCATCGAAAATGTCGTTGGCCAGTTGCTGCTCACCGTTAAGCATCTGCGTTAACGTAGGAGCTGTCGCATCGGTATTAAGCACAATAACCTGACGCGCTCCCCATGCGAGTGCCGACATCCAATGATCCATGCTCGCAACCGTTATCTCCTCAAGCTCCACAGGAATTATTACCCCAGCTAGCTCGTCGGTGACCAAACTCGCGCCATTGGCTGCATCATGAAACAAGATAACGGGAGCGGTTTGCGCCTGTTCGCGAAAGCGTGTCACTAACTTGTGCAGATAGGAGTGCAGTGCTTGCGGTGTTGGTAAGTCGTAGCTAATCGCCCCAGTAGGACAAGCATTGGTACAACTACCCGCACCGTGGCAAAGGTAAGGATCTATCTCAATCTTTTTGTTGACGCTTGAAATAGCGTCCGCAGGACAAAAGTTTAGGCAGCGATTACAACCGTCGATACCGTTGCGATTGTGCGCACAAATATCACTGTTTACTTTGACATAACGTGGTTTATCAAACTCACCTATCAGATCGGGTAATTGGGCTATCGCATCGGCCAACTTGGCTTCATCTTGACCTACGTAGAAGTAGCCAGGTGGCAACATCTCTAGGTTAATACTCGGCGACTGACTCAAGTCGAGAATTAGGTCGAAATGCGCTTTACGAATAGCAACGAGACTGAGGTCTGCGCTACCGCTTTCGTGTTCAACCTTAACTTGAAATTGGCCTAGAAAGCCTTTGATCTCGATTAGTTTGTTGTAATAGCTCTCGACACCTTCTGCTGCCGCCATCACTTTTTCAAGATGCGCTTCATCTTGGCTAGTAATAGATTCATTGGCGAGAATGGCACGTTGTCCCATATTGGACAATTTGTCTGCCGCGAGGCGGGCTAAATCTTCTGGTCCAATAACCAGTACATTGCCCTCTGTGGTATAGCTAACGGTTGGAGGAATAAGATTCTGTAGAATCTGTGTCTGCCCCAACACTTGCTCACGGACCGACTTTACATCGACGGTTGCGTTACTATTTGAATGAATGCTCACATTGCGTTCCTGAACAGTTTTGGCCGCTGCTGTCGGCGAGGTGGCTGTAATGCTCTTATCGGCATGCGCTAAATGCGCCAGCTTCACCTATCGTTATCAGAGAGTCGTAACTCTCTGCTAAGCTGCGTTATTTACAGCAATTCACGTACCAAAGTTATGGATTTAAAAACACTCTAAACTGACCTTAAGCAACAGGTGATTTAGGTATATCTTGTACTTCTGGTTCATTTTGGGACAACTCCCTTGTAGTCGCGTCCAAAATGTCCGCCGATGCATCGACGTTATGATGATCTTCAACAGATTCGATTTCAGCCGTCATCTCTTCAGCTGTAACCTCCTCTTGTTCATCTTTATCCTTGATCACGTGACGGAATACTTTCTTAGCCAGCTCAGCAGAAACATCAGCTGATAGCTTTGGTTGATTACTGTAATCGAGGGCATATTCAAGTAAGCCATCAATCTCGTTGTAGTGAGGTTGCTTCCACAAGGCTCTCAGCGCCGCAGCTTTCGCATTGGGATCAACATTGTCAGCCATAAAACTAGCAAAGCTGCCACCCACTTCAATTTTCTCAGGATCTGGCAGATCTTCAGCCGTCAGCAGCTTCTCACCGCCCTCTATTGCCTGCTCAGTACTATCTAGTGTTGGTTCTTGAGATAAGGTCTCATTTTCTTCAGCTGTTGATGGTGCAACCGCCTCTGCTTCCTCTTCGGCTTGCACTTGCTGACGGCGAAGGTTCCAGCGTGCTAACAATCCACTTGGTTTATCACTCATCAGTTAACCTGCCCATGATTATGATTGCTACTTGGCCCTTCATTTTTACGACGATTAACGTGTTTACGTCGATGGGCACAGATTTCAACCTCTCCATGGCGAGTAATGAACGCCTCCATCCAGCAAGCAACGGCTTGGGGCATTGGCATGTGCAAAACTGGTGTATCACCTTCTAAACAACCGGCAGCGACATTTTGATCGGCAGAAATAGCGGCCGGTACCCAGGTGCCATCTTCTAGTTCATCGCACACCACGTATAACATGGCGTTATCCATATCTAGGTTAATACGGTAGCTTCCGCGCTCATCCTTATGCAGCTCAAGTACCACCATTTTTGCGCCAGCTGGTGCGGGTTGTGTTGCAGGTAAAACCTGATCTAATTCCCAGCTTTCAGAGATCCAGCGCCCAACTTGCTTCTCTATTTTCTTGAGCGAAACATACATGGGCCATTGACTTTCAGTGCGTTGCATTGCGTCTCCGTTTTGCTATAGAGAGCCTAGCCAAATTTTTAGACCAAGCTACGGGTTAGCGATATAGACTAATGAAGCAATTAACGTGCCAGCGATCTAGGTAGATTAGTTTGAACTAGATCATCAAATCCTTATCAAGAGTAGGACAATTTGTCCTAAATGCCATTTTAAGCGGGACATAAAAGGGCGTTTCACACCTAAGCATTTATCTAGATCACGCATTTAAACAACAAATCCTTGTCTCGGAATGATTATTGCTATGCTGCATGCAGTCCATTGCGAAAAGATGACATTCATGACAATTAGCAAACAGCCTACATTCTTAAAAACTCAAGCAGATGCCCCGCTTACCATCGCAGTGAAAGCGATCAATGAGCAGGGAGAGGTGGTGGATAAGTTTATTGCCTGCGAACGGCCACTCACGGTTTATCTTAATTGGCGCCCCATTGTGACCCTAATGACCTTAGGCGCGCGTCCTGAAGCACTCGCGCTGGGTTACCTAAAAAATCAGGGGTTTATCTCAGACGTTAAACAGTTGGAGTCTGTGATTGTAGATTGGGACGTCAACTCCGCAGCAGTGATCACCAAAGAGACAACAGAACATTTAGATGAAAAGCTGGCAGAGAAGACCGTCACAACTGGTTGTGGGCAAGGCACAGTTTATGGGGGATTCATGGATGGTTTAGATGACATTAAACTACCAACGCCTCAACTAAAACAGAGCATGCTTTACAGCCTGCTAAATAATATCAGTGCTTACAATGAAACCTACAAAAATGCAGGAGCTGTGCATGGCTGTGGCTTATGCGAAGGTGATCAGATTAAAGGTTTTGTCGAAGATGTTGGTCGCCATAATGCTGTGGATACCTTAGCTGGCGAGATGTGGCTCAAACAGGAGATGGGCGGCAATAAATTATTTTACACCACAGGTCGTCTCACCTCAGAAATGGTGATTAAAGTAGCCAAGATGGGCATTCCTGTGCTGCTGTCACGCAGCGGGGCCACGCAGATGGGGCTCGAGCTCGCACAGAAGCTTGGGATCACCATGATCGCTCGCGCTAAAGGACGCCACTTTCTCATTTATAACGGCGCCGAAAACATCGAGTTTGATGCGACACCACCAAAAAGAAATAAAGATTAAGCCCTCGACAGCTTTCAAGGAAATTTGATGACAGAGCCAAGTGAACTCATCTATATGAGTGCCAAGCAAGTGGCTGAATATTTAGACCTTAATGAAAAAAAGGTCTACGCCATGGCCAACGACAGAATACTCCCTGCGACTAAGGTCACCGGTAAGTGGCTCTTTCCTAAAATCCTCATCGATAGATGGGTAATGGACTCTTGCCACAGCGGTATGTTGTCTGATCGTATGCATATTACAGGTAGTGATGACCCACTGCTGTCGATGCTTGTGGCACGCTTGATGTCTCGTATAGGCAAGAGTGATCTCGTCAGCTATAGCTCAACTGGCTCACGTATGGGGTTAGATCTGTTGTCCCGTGGCTATGCCGATGTATGTACTTTGCATTGGGGCAATATCGAAGAGCGTAATATTCGCCACCCTGCACTATTAAAAGGTTACCCAAACCATCAACAGTGGGTCATGGTTCATGGATACACTCGCCAACAAGGCTTGATGATGCGCCCCGACATGCACCACAGATGTCAGGAGGAAGATAAAGTGATTGGACTACCTTGGCGCTGGGTTGGACGGCAAACAGGTGCAGGCAGCCAGCAACACCTAGAACATTGGCTAATGAAGCAAGGGGCAAGTGTTGAACAGCTCAATATATCCGTCACCGCCTACAGCGAACGGGAACTAGCGGGATTTATCGCACGCGATGAAGCTGATATTGGCTTTGGTTGCCAATCGGTAGCCATGGAAAGCGGTTTGAGTTTCGTTCCGTTAATCACTGAATCCTTTGACTTTGTGATGCCTCAAGGAATCTATTTCCGCCGCCAGCTACAAGCCCTATTCGATATGTTAGGCAGTACGCAAACTCGACAGCTCGCCGCTCAGCTCGGTGGGTACGACCTTAGCCAATGCGGACAAATGCTGTGGACCGCAAATTAGTCGACGCTATTTTTCAATCTCTCAACCTAGCCTGCTAGGATTAAGTAGTATGTAATAGAACAGACACGTCATTTAAGGGCAGCCAGGGAGATAATGTGGAAGCAGAGTTAAACGAGATCCAATACTTTTTAGAACAGTACCCACCGTTTAACTCGCTACCTGAAGAGGTTATTGCGCAGGTAAGCCGTCAAGTCGAAATATCATACTATCGCAAAGACACCCCTATTATTCATTTTGGCGATGAGATCCATGATCTGTATGTGATTCGCAGCGGTGAGGTCGAGGTTTACCGTCGTAAAGGCGAGCTGTACAACCGGCTCGATACTGGCGATCTTTTTGGTCAAATGGGTCTACTCACCAACAATAAAGTGCGCTTTCCCGTTAAGGCTATTGAAGATACGCTAGTCTATTGCATTCCTGATGATGTTTTTCAGCAACTCTATGAGCAACATGATGTATTTGCCGATTTTGTCGAGGTGGCTGACAATGCTCGACTGCGTCAAGCAGTCTCTAACTCCAACAATCAAAATGATCTGACGACCTCTAAAGTTAGAACACTATTAACCCGCGAAGCGGCAACCATAGATAAGAACGAAAGTATCCAAAATGCTGCCGTGATGATGGCTAGAGATAATGTTTCTTCATTGTTGGTGATTGATCCAACGGTGCTAGAAGATGAGGATGATAACTCTCCTTTAATGGGCATCATCACCGACAGAGACTTATGTACTCGTGTCTTGGCCGAAGGTATTGATCCATCCTGTGACGTTGGTTCAGTTGTCACCACCGAAGTCATTAGCCTAGATCATAACGCTTATGTATATGAAGCGATGTTAATCATGCTCCGCTATAACGTGCACCACTTACCCATATTTAAAGGCAGTAATCCAATAGGCATCATTGAAGCGACCGACATTGTTCGCTACGAGTCACAAAGCTCCCTACTGATCGTCAGCAGTATTTTTCAGCAGCAGTCCCTCGAAGAGTTAGCCCTCATCGCGTCACAAGTTAAAGATAGCTTTGTTCGCCTAGTGCATGAAGATGCCAACTCTCATATGGTTGGCAGCGCAATGTCTGTGATTGGACGCAGCTTTAAGCAACGCATATTAGAGCTAGCAGAAGAGAAGTTTGGCCCCCCACCGGTGCCGTACTGTTTTCTTGCACTGGGCTCTATGGGCCGCGATGAGCAACTGGTTGTCACCGATCAAGATAACGCAATAATCTTGGATGAGACTTTCAATAAGGCATTGCATGATGATTATTTTGCTAACTTAGCTAAATTCGTCTGTGATGGACTCAATCAATGCGGTTACACCTATTGTACTGGTGACATTATGGCCACCAATCCAACATGGCGTATGACACGCAAAGAGTGGGAAGCATGTTTTGCCGACTGGATCGACGACCCCAACCCTAAAGCACTACTCAACGCCTCAATTTTCTTTGACCTTGATGGTGTATACGGCAAGCTCAAATGGGCCGAACAACTCAATGGATTTATTGTTCGCCGCGCGCGAAAAAACAATCGCTTCCTCGCCTGCCTTGCGAGAAATGCGCTCAATCGCACGCCACCACTCGGTTTTTTCAAAGACTTCGTCATGGAAAAAGATGGTCGCCACAATAACTCGATTAACCTTAAAAGCCGTGGCACGGCGCCGCTTGCGGATCTTATTCGCGTTCATGCGCTGGCGGTAGGCTCTCGTGCTCGCAACTCATTTGAACGACTCGATGACATCATCGATGCCAGCATACTGCCTAAAGGGCGTGCTCAAGATTTACGTGATGCGATGGAGTTTATTTCTATGGTACGAATTCGCCATCAAGCCTTAGACGTAGAGGAAGGCATCGAAGCCGATAACAATATCGAACCAGAAAACCTATCAGACTTTGAACGACGTAACCTTAAAGACGCATTCCAGATTTTAAGTAATGGACAAAACTTCCTTAAATTCCGTTACCAAGCTAATAATCAATTTAAGTGAGCTCATTCATGCTGAAAAAGCTACTTTCGCCTCCGACGATTGACTGGCAAGGCAAGTTTCAACAGAAACTCAAAGTCATTACCCATAAAGTACTGCGAGACTATTACGCCACGCCGTTGCCTTTAGGCAACACACCAATAGGTGAAGTGGAGTTTCTCGCCATGGATTTTGAAACGACAGGTTTGAACCCCGACAAAGACGATATCATCAGCATAGGCACAGTACCGTTTAACTTACAGCGTATCTTCATCAACCGGGCACAATCTTGGACAGTCAGACCAAGAGAGAAGTTAGCAGAGGAATCTGTTATTATTCATGGAATTACTCACACTGACATTTTAGATGCGCCAGATTTATCCGCCATCTTTGAGCAGGTTCTGCAGGAGATGGCAGGCAAAATCATCGTCGTCCATTGCCATCAGATAGAGCGGAAATTTTTCGAAACAGCACTCATGGCGCGCATCAATAAAGGGATAGAGTTCCCTGTCGTCGACACCATGGCGCTCGAATCAAGCATACAACGTCAGCAGTATGGTGGGGTTTGGAATAGGCTAAAAGGCACTAAACCACAATCAATTAGGCTCGGCTCAAGCCGACATCGTTATGGCCTGCCTGCCTACTCACCTCATCACGCTTTGACTGATGCCATTGCTACTGCTGAATTACTGCAAGCGCAAATCGCCCATCACTATAAGGCTACATCAGCCATCGACAATTTTTGGCAATAAAAAAGGAGGGTAACCCTCCTTTTTTATTAATTACTGCCAATTAAAAGCGTTCGGTTCGCATACCTTTTATCAAACTAACGCACATCAATAACAATATCACCGTAAAGGGTAAGGCGGTTGATATCGCCCCAGCCTGTAAGGCTTCAATGGCCTCTGTACCACCAATCCACAACAGTGCGATCGCAATGGCGCCCTCAAGGACCGCCCAGAATACACGTTGCGGAACAGGTGCATCGATCTTACCGCCAGAAGTAATACTATCAATGACTAACGAGCCAGAGTCAGATGAGGTAATAAAGAACACCAGCACCAAAATGACGGCAATAACCGATAGCAAGGTACCAAACGGCAATACATCAAACATCTGGAACATGGCTAAAGGTACATCGGTGAGCCCTTTAGTTCCCAACTCTCCCACCTTATTGATCACCTGATCAATCGCCATACCGCCAAATACTGACATCCAGATAAGCGTCACAAACGTAGGCACCAACAACACCGCGGTTAAAAACTCTCTTATCGTACGCCCTTTAGATACTCGAGCGATAAACATACCGACAAAAGGTGACCAAGAGATCCACCAAGCCCAGTAAAACACAGTCCAGCCTTGGAACCACGCCTCATCAGTGCGTCCATGAGGGTTACTCAGTGGAATTATGTTCTCAACATAAGAGATAAGCGTAGTGGAAATAGACCCCAAACTAATGGCATAGCCTATCATCGCTACCAGAATCAGTAACAAAAACGCCACCAGCATATTGATGTTACTAATCACCTTCACACCACCATCGATTCCGCGGACAACAGAAACGACTGCAAGCATAGTCACCGCAAGGATCACGACAATCTGTAAACCGAGTCCAGGATCAATGCCAAACACATGATGAATACCACTTGCCGCCTGTTGCGCGCCGAGTCCTAAGGAGGTTGCTAAGCCAAACAGCGTCGCTAACACCGCAAGAATATCGACAATATGACCAGGCCAGCCCCATGCTCTGTCACCCAACAGTGGGTAAAAGATTGAGCGAATAGATAAAGGCAGCCCTTTGTTGTAAGTGAAGAAAGCTAATGATAATGCCACCACACCATAGATAGCCCAAGGATGAAGCCCCCAGTGGAACATGGTTGCACCCAGCGCTAATTTAGCGGCTTCTGGCGTATTAGGCTCAACGCCTAACGGCGTTTCATACCACCCAGTGAAATACGCAACGGGCTCAGCCACACTCCAAAACATCAAGCCGATACCCATACCGGCAGCAAACAACATTGATAACCAAGATATAAAGGAGTAATCAGCGGTCGCTTCTTTACCACCTAAGCGTATTCTGCCAAACGGTGACAAAATCAAGGCTAAACAAAATATAACGAAAATATTGCCAGACCAGATGAATAGCCAATCAAACGAGCCAATGATCTTCCATTTAATGCCATCCAACGCGGCTTTCGCGGTTTCCGGATCGACCACTAATGTTGCTATGAGAAAAGCAACAATTAACCCGGCACAAATCCCAAAGACGGGGTTATGAATATCAAACCCCCATTTCTGCACATTATCCTGCCCGACAGTGTAGTCAGTGCTATCGATACTGTACTTATCATTTCCTTTTGTCATCGATTCTCTCCGCAAAAAACTAAAGAACCACCACCAGGAAAGTCCCCTGCTGACAGCAAAAGTGATTTGAACTCATAGTAATATAATTAAAAAAAACACAGCCCATTGTAACGCCAAGATTAGTAACGTCCAATTTAAAGCACTTTTTATTAGTGAAATATGACCTAAAGCAGCATTTTTTGACAATACTACAATCATAGCAACTAAGCTTCACTCCAGCTTTTTTGTTATAGCTATAACTAAAAACCCCGTTAGCGCCAGCCAGTAAAAGAGTTTGCGGCAAGCGGCTAACTGATCGCTATCACCGCTTCATTCGTACAGTGTAAAAATAGATAAGGAATATTTATGAATATTAGTCTGGCGAAAATCCATATCAGTAACTTAAGGCTTAGAACCTTCATTGGCTTCAATCCTGAAGAAAGAGAGAAGCAACAAGATGTGGTGATTAACATCGACATTCATTATCCAGCATCACTGTCAGCGCAATCTGACAGCGTCGAGGATGCCCTCAACTACAAGGTGGTTACTAAAAAGGTCATTCAACATGTCGAAGAAGGTCGTTTTCTTCTGCTGGAAAAATTGGTCTCAGATATTCTCGCCATCAGCTGCGAACATCCGTGGGTGCGCTACTGCCAGGTTAAGGTAGACAAGCCACATGCACTCAGATTTGCCGACTCGGTATCGCTATCACTCGAGGCCCACCTCGATAGCGACAGCTCAGTTAATCCTTTTAAATAATCGGAGTCATCATCATGCATTCATCCGCGGAGCAAGTTAAACAGGCATTGATTGAGCGTGGTTTAGAAACACCATTAGTGGCATCTCAGCTCAACAGTCAGCAAAAATATGAGCGTATCAAAGGGCTGATGACTGAAGTTGTCGCCACACTGGGGTTAGACCTGAATGACGACAGCTTACAAGAAACTCCACACCGTATTGCCAAAATGTATGTTAACGAGGTGTTTGCTGGGCTCGACTACAATAACTTTCCAGCCATCGCTCAGATTGACAACAAAATGGGGGTCGACGAAATGGTAAAGGTCAGCGATATAAGCCTGACCAGCACCTGTGAACACCACTTTATCACCATAGATGGCATGGCAAAGGTAGCCTATATCCCCAAAGAGAAAATTATTGGGCTATCGAAAATTAATCGTATCGTGCGCTTCTTCTCTCAGCGCCCTCAGGTGCAGGAGCGATTGACGCAACAAATTCTCGTGGCATTGCAAACCCTGCTAAACACTCAGGATGTGGCAGTATCCATCGCAGCGACCCATTACTGCGTCAAGTCTCGCGGCATCATGGATAGCCAGTCATCGACACAAACCACCGCGCTAGGTGGATGTTTTAAAACAAATTCACATACAAGAGCCGAATTTCTTGGTTAAATAGACCAAGCGCTTCCATTCATCAACAGGAACATCATGCAGCCAACCATTTTAATTACCGGTGTAGGCAAACGTATCGGTTTGTACCTTGCCAATGACTTTATCGCCCGGGGGTACCACGTGATCGGCACCTTTCGTAGCCATTACGCCAGTATCGATACCTTAAGCGAAGCCGGCGCAGATCTTTACTGCTGCGACTTTAACCAAGCCGATGAAGTCGACACCTTTATTGATGCCATCGCTAGCAAATATCGTCAGCTTGATGCCATCATTCATAACGCGTCACAATGGTTGCCAGACAATAGTCCCTTGGCTGCAAGCGACGTCATGGAACAAATGATGCGGGTGCATGTCACTGCCCCTTATCAGATAAACCTCGGCTTAGAGAAACTACTTACAACGGGAGAGCGATTGACAGACATCATTCATCTCACGGATTACGTGGCAACGAAAGGCAGTAAAAAGCATATCGCTTATGCTGCTAGCAAAGCGGCACTAGAGAATATGACCCTCTCCTTTGCTACCAAGTTGGCCCCCAAAGTTAAGGTCAACAGTATCGCGCCCGCCCTTATCTGTTTTAATGACCATGATGATGAAGACTACAAACAGCAAGCGTTAGCAAAATCATTATTAGAGCGAGAAGCAGGAGAGATTGAAGTGCTCAATGCAGTCAACTATCTGCTGGGCAGTCATTATGTGACAGGTCGTTCGTTAGCACTCGATGGTGGACGCCATCTAAAATAGCGGCATCAGGTGTTGCGGCGCTAGCAGGCAATACCAATCAGTACCACCCAAACTAGCGTAACTTAATCAGTCGCTACTTACTGCAAACTGGGCAACTCTGTTGCTTGCCCAGTTTCATTTCTCGAAACTCCATCGTCATCGCATCAATCATTAAGATTCGCCCCACTAAAGGCTTACCCATGTGTGTAATCACCTTAATCGCTTCCACCGCCTGCAAGCAGCCAATCATACCAACCACGGGAGCTAGGATACCCGACTCGACACAGGTCAATTGTTGATCGCCAAATAGCTTGCTGTAACAGTGATAACACGGAGAGTCATCTTGGTAATCGAAAACCGTCACAGTGCCTTCCATGCGAATGGCTGCCGCTGACACCAAAGGGACTTTATGCTTAAAACAACTTTGATTGAGCTGCTCACGCACGCTGATATTGTCGGTGCAATCCATCACGAGTTCATGTTCTGCCACCAGCGCATCTATCTCTGGATCATCGAGTACGGCGTTAATGGTGGCAATTTCGATATGCGGATTGAGTTGAGTCAGGGTTTCCTTAGCCGACTCAACCTTAGCTTGGCCTACGTTATGATCTTGGTGGAGCACCTGACGCTGTAAGTTTGAAATTTCAACCGTGTCAAAGTCTACAATGGTCATCTTACCAACACCCGCTACCGCAAGATATTGGCAAGCTGCACAGCCTAATCCACCCGCACCGATAACCAATACCTTAGTGAGCTTAAGTTTCTCCTGCCCTTCAAAGTCCATGGCCTTAATAGAGATTTGCCGGCTATATCGTAAGATCTCACTATCAGACAAGATCTCATCACTATCAACACTAGAGGTCATCAGCATTTACCTATTAACAGAGCACTGAATTGAAAGGTTCGACGGTCACCAAGCTACCATCAGCCACATCACCCTGCTCTTGCGATAGAATCACAAAACAGTTTGCGAGACTCATAGAGGTCAACATACCAGAACCTTGCCCTCCCGTGATGCAAACTTGCGCCTGTCCCTGCTCGTCATGACTCAAGATACCTCGTTGATATTCAACCCGGCCCGGATGTTTACGCACACAGCCTTTTAGTTGGGCTTGCATCTGCAGTGGCTTCGCTTGCGGTAGCCCTTGCATTTTGTTGATTAAAGGCCATACCAGCTTATAAAAGGTCACCATAGAAGATACTGGATTTCCTGGAAGCCCACAGAAAACCGCGTCACCCAAACGGCCAAATGCAAACGGTTTACCGGGTTTAATGGCCAACTTCCAGAAGGTAATTTCTCCCTCTTCATCCAAAACCTGTTTGGTGTAATCGGCATCTCCTACCGATACGCCACCCGAGGTCAGTACCATATCAGCCCTTGCTGCGGCAGTACGAAAAGCGTTACGGATCGCCTCAGGATCATCTTCAATCACGCCCAAATCGATCCATTCAACATTGGCACGACTTAAAAGCCCTTGAATGCTATAGCGGTTGGAATCATAAATTTGCCCAGGTGCTAACTCGCTTCCCACAGGACGTAACTCATCTCCCGTTGAAAAGAATGCCACTTTAACCTGACGGCTAACCCGCACTTGGCTAGTACCAATGGTCGCTAACACTCCCATCTCAGCAGCGCCGATCTGAGTACCTGAACTTAATACTTTGCCGCCTGTTTTGACCTCTTCACCCCGATAACGAATATTGGCACCAACAGCTTTTGGAGCTTCTATCGAAATCAGCTCCTCATTTGCGATCACTTTCTCTTGCATCTGTACCGTGTCATAGCCAACAGGAACTGGCGCACCAGTCATGATGCGTACGCAGGTATTGGGCTTTGCTTCACCTTCAAAAGGATGGCCTGCAAACGATTGGCCTATCAGGATTAACGGCTCATTATTAGCGAGATCTTCAAAGCGAAACGCATAACCGTCCATTGCCGAATTATTAAATGGTGGTAAATCGATGCTAGATGCCAGATCTTCCGCCAGCACCCGACCCAACGCATAAGGCAGTTGCACCATCTCAGAGTCATCTAGCGGCATAACTTGGTCGAGGAGTTTAATGATGGCTTCATCAGGATGCATAAGGCTTGGCTGTGAACATGGATCGGCTTTCATGGGCATCGGTTACCTTGGATATGAGTAAAAGCGAATATTGGCAGCCATTATGCCATGCTCAAATAAGAAGACTATGATCTCGACGGCAGTTTTTTCCATAGACGTCGATTACCTCCCCCGAAATCCCTTTAAAAGCCACAGCTTTACCAATAACCAAAGGGAGATCAGTAGCCTAAGCCGTATGAAACCCAAGAGTCCTCGCAAGCCTACCTCTATTATTCACAGTTTAAAACCCAGTGAATAATAACGATTTGTATTTAAAAACATTAAGTTAAGTAAATATGGTTGCATTTCAAAGTGTGGTTTAACACAATAGCAGGGCTTAAGAATGACTATGAATAAGGAAGTAAAATGCTGGCACAAACGATGATTGATCAGTTGAACGCGCAAATTAATGTGGAGTTCTTCTCCTCAAATCTCTACCTACAGATGAGCGCTTGGTGTGAAGACAAGGGTTTTGAGGGTGCCGCAAAATTTATGCGTACCCACGCAGATGAAGAGATGCAACATATGCACCGTCTATTCACTTACGTAAGTGAAACCGGTGGCATGCCGCTACTCGGCGCCATTGAAGCGCCGCAAGCTGAATTCGACTCACTGCTTGCGCTATTTGAATACACTTATGAACATGAACAGATGATCACAAGTAAGATTAACGCTTTAGCTCATGCCGCCTTTACTAACCAAGATTACTCCACGTTTAATTTCCTACAGTGGTATGTCTCAGAGCAACATGAAGAGGAAAAGCTGTTTAAGTCTATCGTCGATAAGATCCGTTTAGTGGGTGAAGATGGCAAGGCGCTATTTTTTGTTGATAAAGACTTGGCCCAAATGGCTGTTGAAGAATCTGCAAGCATAATGACTGCTGCTGTCTAGCACATCAAGACTTGTGATTAAGGGCAGCTTAGCTGCCCTTTTTTATTGATGATTTTTGTATACGGCTATGCGGTTTCCCAATTAAGCTCTATCTCTTCAAGCTGCGTTTTAGCTGCATCCGCCAACAACTCAATAATATCCACTTCCGCTAACGGACGAGAAATAAGATAACCTTGAACGTAATCACAGCCTAATCCCTGTAAGAACTCTTGCTGCGCCATATTTTCAACCCCTTCCGCAACCAGCTTCATATCTAAACTTTGGCCCATCATGATAATAGCCTTGATCAGATTAGCATCAGCCTTATCTTCAAGCATATTGTCGACAAAGCTCTTATCTATCTTGATCACAGAGATAGGGAAACGCTTGAGGTAACTCAATGATGAATAGCCCGTACCAAAATCATCTAGGTAGATTTCAACCCCAAGCGCTCTGATAGCATTAAGTGCATTGAGTGCCTGCTCAGTATCTGCCATCAACATAGATTCAGTGATCTCAATATGTAAAGATTGCGGCGCGATATCAAACTTTTGCAGCAAACCATTCAATAAGCAGGCAAATTCATTGGCATGTGAATGCACTAACTGGCGGCTAGATACGTTAATAGCCATATTGATCAGGTAGCCTTTTTCATGCCAGCCCTTCAAGTCACTTAACGCCTGCTGCAACACCCACTCACCTATCGGTTCAATCAGCCCTGTTTCCTCCGCAATAGGGATAAATTGATCAGGCGGTATCAACCCCTTCTTAGGATCAAGCCAACGTACTAAAGCTTCGACAGCGATAATCTGCTCGGTCTGGTTATCGATTATTGGTTGGTAATGAAGACAAAACTCTTGTTGTAATACCGCTCGGCGCAGACTCTGCTCTAACGTGATCCGCTCGAGCATATCTTTGTTCATGTCTGATGAGAAAAAGCTAAAGTTGTTACGACCATCTCCTTTGGCTTGATACATTGCGGTTTCGGCATTGCGCGTCAACACCTCAACTTCTTGGCCATTGGTTGGATAACAGCTGACGCCAATGCTGGCGGAGATCAAGATCTCGTTACGGTTGATGCCAAATGGTGAGGACAGATGAGAAATGATCTGCTCAGCGCGCTCTTCTATACGGCCTTGATGCTCAACATGCCCCATCACCATCACAAACTCATCACCACTTAAACGGGAGACAAAATCATATTGCTCTAGTAAAGATTCAAGTCTTGCAGCGACTATCTGTAATAGCTCATCACCAATACTGTGGCCGTAGATATCATTGACATATTTAAAGCGGTCTAAGTCGATAAAGAGTACTGATACAGAGCAAGATTTTTGCTCGGCAATCTGCAACATCTGTTGCAACCTAACGTTATAAAGCTGACGATTGGGCAGATTAGTTAGCGCATCATAGTTACTCTTATACCAGATATCTTTTTCATATTTCTTGCGGTTACTAATATCAAGAAATAAGCCGATATGCTGGATAACTTCACCCTGTTCGTCTTTCACCACAGTGATGGCAAGATACTCTGGGTAGACTTGCCCATTCTTACGTTTATTCCAAATCTCACCCTGCCATTTACCGTATTGCTTTAGCGACTCCCACATTTGCACATAAAAATGATGTGGCTGCTGATTGGAGTTAAGCAAAGAAGGGCTCCGCCCTTTTACCTCGTCGAAACCATAACCTGTGATTTGGGTAAATGCCGGATTCACCGCCTCGATATGATTATCCTTATTAGTGACCACTATCCCTTCAGCACAATATTTAAATACTGCTTCGGCCACATTAAGTTGACGGTTTGCCTTAAGACGCTCGTTAAGCATAAGGTTCAATGCCTTCGACATCTTGGCAACCTCATCAGTACCGTCCACAGGCACTGTAAGCTGTAAGTCGGTATCTTTAGCCATGCGCTGCATCACAGTGGAGATCGTTGAAATACGCTCGATTAAATTGTTTACGATAAAGCGTCCTACCACAAGCAATAGTATGATGTTACATATGGCAGCAAGCACTCCAAGTAGCAAATAAAACAATGACTCACGCTTCTGCGCTAAGCTAAGCTCCGCGATATTTTCGGTTAATTGGGTACTGGCAGAATATAGGTAAGCAATAGCCTCACTCGACGCTTGCCACCACTCTTCACTGGAAACGATAGGCGTTTGAAACTGCAGTTTACTCAAGGCTTGTAGCATAGGCTCATCATTGAGGCGAACTTGGCGGTCCTGTTCTACTATGGGCACTCCCTCACCCTTTAACCGTACCAGCAAATCTAAATGGCGATGATACTCCTCGACTGTACTAGCAAGCTGTTCTAGGGCACCGAGTTGGCTTGATGTCAGATAACTTAACTGCCTGGCCTCATTTAGCTTAAGCCAAAATTTGTGTAAATTACGCTCGAATGCAGAAATATATTCAGGCTCTCCCCGTAACAGAAAGTTTTTAAAATTATGGATCATCCCACCATAACCCATCGCCTCGCTCATCTGACGCCCCAAGGCGACCAGCGCGATTTGTGATCTCACTTGCTCCCGCATCAAGCTAACCTTATGGCTGGCATCATTATTTAAACTGTTTTGAATAATGGGCAAGTTAGCCTCTAAAGCGGTTGAAACAAGTTCTATTTCGGCTACATCTAACGCACTCTCCACTGAACTCAAGGCTAAATAAGCTGCTGGTTCAACCTTACTTGATGCAAGCAGTCGGTTCATTAACCCCCTTTCTTGCCCAGCCAACTCCTGAATTTTAAGAATATTAATCAAATCATGATAAGACTTGGCCTGCAGTGTATTTTGCGTCCGCATCTGAATTTGGGAAATAATCACTAATAGGTGGTGGGAGAAATCACGGTAAAATTTTTGCGGTTCATCCGCTTTAAGTTGATCGACATCGATACGTGCTTGTTTTAATTCAGCCCGCAATGCTTTTATCTGCTCAAAGTTTTGTTGTAGGTTAACCGCTTGTCTGCTTGCCTGAGCATAAGAGCGATTAAAATCGGCTAATTCACGGCTATTAAGAAAAACACTAACCTGTTCGTCAGTGATGGTGCGCTGCGCCATCAGGCGTCGATGAAACTGTTCTTGGTCGCTGCCAATATAACCAGCAGAAAGACCACGCTCTTTTTGCACCTCGAAAATGAGCTGTTCAACTTGTTGGGTGATATCTATCGCAAGGGAATTACGTTGTGCTGCAAAGTAGCGTTCGGCGAGTTCAGTCATCCTAAGCGTGCCAAACAGTACAAAAAGTAACATTGGAATAGCCGCAAGCAGAATTAACTTTTGATTCAGGCTTAACCGATTGAGTACAGATGACATCGAAAGCGCTCCTTGCTTGATTATCATAAGAGCAGACGCTTATTTAAAGGTCTGAGATAAGTACCATAGCCGATACTAAGTGTCACTCCTAGTTCACTAAAGTCTAATCTATATCACGGAAAAAGATGCTCAACGTCAAAATAATGACTAAGTCATTATTTTTTAATGCCATTTATTTAATTGTTACAGGTTGCTTTAACACCTTGCAGAAAAATTCATACAAAAGTATGAATTAGAAAAGAGACATAATTGATAACAATTTATAACCAAAGAGACAAAGACAGACTCTTTGGTTATTTTTCCCACCTAATTACCCCGCTTTAGCAACCTGTGATAGGCGATAGCTAACGATATCTTCAATCGTTAGAACAGGCATCTGATGTTTAGTACCAAACGCGATGATTTCGGGCAACCTAGCCATGGTGCCATCAACATTGGTCACTTCACACAACACACCTGCGGCTTTTAAACCGGCTAGCTGCATTAGATCAATAGTGCCTTCAGTATGACCACGGCGCGTTAATACGCCACCAGGCTGGGCACGTAGCGGATAAACATGCCCTGGACGAGCCAGATCTGTAGGGGTAGCACTATCTGCTATCGCCGCTTTAATCGTTGTCACTCTGTCGGCAGCTGAAACGCCTGTGGTAACGCCCACTTTTGCCTCAATACTAACGGTAAATGCTGTACCGTATTGGCTCGAGTTATCTTCCACCATAGGTGGCAACTGTAATTGCTGAACTTTTTCATCGGGTAAACATAAGCAGACAATACCACTGCATTCGCGTATAAGCAGAGCCATCTGCTCATTAGTTAAGTGCTCTGCAGAATAGATAAGATCACCTTCGTTTTCTCGGTCTTCATCGTCAACAACGAGAACACCTTGGCCTGCTCGTAGTGCGGTTAGTGCGGCTTCGACACGAGCATGTGCATCACCAAAACGAGAGAGTAAAGACTGATTCATGGTTAAATCCTTAGTAAGACTAATAAAATGGTTTTTTTCCAGAATCAGGGCGTACAGAAAATCACATCACCGCCCCCATAAGGTTCAGTAACGCTGGATAAGAGTGCACAGTAATCAGTCACAAAGCCACGACCAATGAGAGACCACAGCATGTAGC
The DNA here is from genome assembly GCF_001735525.1 of Shewanella colwelliana. Taxonomy (NCBI): domain Bacteria; kingdom Pseudomonadati; phylum Pseudomonadota; class Gammaproteobacteria; order Alteromonadales; family Shewanellaceae; genus Shewanella; species Shewanella colwelliana. The sequence continues at coordinate 85,393 of NZ_MCBT01000030.1, read as the reverse complement.
GATATTGAGCTCTTATATTCTCTTTCATCCGGACTTAGTGCAGTTAAAACCCTAATGGTTTAAATGCTCATTACCGTCGGCTCTGGAATACTCTACATGGCGTAAAGGTCACCAGATCTGCTGACCCTAAATCAACATTGATCTAGGCGCTCGCGGGCTTACATCACATTAAGTGACTATCACCGCCGGTGGGGAATCTCACCCCGCCCTGAGAACTTGCTTTCCGGTGAGGAAAGCGACGATATGGTGCGCTTATTTTATTCAAATAACAAGTGAGAGAGTGACAAGCATAACCTAGATCACCTAAGCTCTATTTTTCAGATATTCAGCGGTCCTATCCATCGACATAAGGTCTTAGTTCAGATGCCATCTATACAACCACCAATCGCCAAAAAGCAGCCTCATCTGCACAAAAACCATGGTATCAATCGTGTCGATAACTATCACTGGATGCGTGATGATAAGCGTGAAGCCCCCGAAGTCTTGGCGCACTTAACCGCTGAAAATGACTATCACCAAGCCAAGTTTGCACCATTTAAATCACTGCAAACATCACTCTTTGAAGAGTTAGTCGGCCGATTAGATAAAGATGAGTCGAGCGCCCCCTACTATTGGCATAATCACTGGTACATGAGCCGCTATCAACAAGGCGGTGAGTACCCTATCATCTCACGCAAACCACAATTGGCAGACGAGGAGCAGATATTACTCGACGTCAATTTGCGCGCCATGGGTCATGAGTTTTTTGGCTTAGGAGGTTTCAGCGTCAGCCCGGACGAATCCTTGTTGGCTTTCAGCGAAGATACCCTGAGCCGCCGCATCTATACCATTGAGATAAAAGATCTCAATACGGGTCAAATGCTAGCAGATAAGCTAGAGGGCACCGATGGCAGTTTAGTATGGGCCAGTGATAATCTGCACCTATTCTATATTGCCAAAGATCCGCAAACCCTCCTAGGCTATCAAGTATTCCGCCACCAACTAGGCCAACCTCAATCCCAAGACGTACTCGTCTATGAGGAGCAAGATGACAGTTTTTATCTGTCATTATCCAAGACCTTAGATGAAACGCTTATTCTGCTCCACCACGACAGTACAGAAACCACAGCAGTGTCGCTACTCGACAGCCATCAGCCATTAGGTCAGTTTATGCCGCTACTTGAACGGGAGCAGGGGCATGAGTACTCAATCGCAAAACGAGGTGAGCAATTGTATATCCTCACCAATTGGGAGGCGGTTAATTTCCGCTTAATGACGGTGTCACGCTCACAAGCTCATGACAAAGAAAGCTGGCAAGAGGTTATCGGCGCCAAGTCAGGCCGTCGTATTGAAGATGTCCTGCTACTCAGTGACTATCTCGTGGTACAAAGTCGTCAATCGGGTCTGAGCCAGATTGAAGTTCGTCCTTTTAATGGTGAAGCTCACTACCAACTCGCTTTCGATGACCCAGCTTATGTCGTTGGCTTTGATGTCAACCCAAGTCAACATAGTCGTCAACTTCGTATTTTCTACTCCAGTCCCACAACGCCCGAGTCCATCTATCAATACGATCTCAGTCAGCCATCGACAAAGGTTTTGCTCAAACAGGAAAATGTGCTCGGTGACTTCAACCGTGACAATTATCGCTCAGAGCGACTATTTATTAATGCGCGAGATGGTCAAGCGGTACCCGTGACTTTAGTCTATCGAATAGACCGCTTTAAAAAAGATGGCACCAACCCACTATATCAATATGGTTACGGTGCATACGGATACACCATAGATGCGGACTTTGACAGCGCCGTCATCAGCTTGCTCGACAGAGGGTTCGTTTATGCCATTGCCCATGTGAGAGGCGGCGAGATGCTCGGCAGGCCATGGTATGACGATGGCCGCTTGCTAAATAAACAAAATAGCTTTAATGATTTTATCGATGTGACCCATGCTCTGGTAAATCAAGGTTATGCCGATCAACATAAAGTGGTCGCCGCTGGCGGCAGTGCCGGAGGCCTATTAATGGGCGGTGTGATAAATCAAAATGCAAACAGTTACTTTGCAGTGGCCGCTCACGTGCCATTTGTCGACATCGTCACGACTATGCTTGATGAGTCACTCCCTTTAACCACCAATGAATATGACGAATGGGGCAACCCTAATGAAGCTGAAGCATTTAACTATATGCTGAGTTATTCGCCCTATGATCAAGTTAAGGCACAAGACTATCCGCACATACTCGTGACCACGGGCTTACACGACTCACAAGTACAGTATTTTGAACCCGCTAAATGGGTGGCAAAACTACGCGAATTAAAAACGGATCGAAACCTGCTGCTTTTCCAAACCGATATGGATGCTGGACACGGTGGGAAAAGTGGCCGATACCGCCATTATCAGGATACCGCCCAAGAGTATGCCTTTTTTATCGGCCTACTAGAGCAGTCTTAAGGGGATGGCAGACTCAATTAAAAACGCTACAGCCATGAGTGATGCTGTGTGGTACTTGTATATGATCCGCTGCCGCCAAGGGCAACTCTATACTGGTATCACTACCGATATAGCGAGACGGTTTAAGGAGCATCAAACCGGTGGTGCCAAAGCCGCCAAATACCTTAAAGGCAAGGGGCCATTAAAGCTCTGTTACCAAGAACAAGTAGGCAACCACTCTGCGGCGCTAAAAAGAGAGATAGTAGTAAAAAAGCTCAACAAGAATGCAAAACTTGCATTGATACAAAGTGATGCAAGCTAAATACCTCTTGGAAATATATTTTTATTAATTATTTTCAACAAGTAACGTAAAAAAACTCGCTAACCCGCTAAATAAATCATGTCATTCTTTAGTATAATGCCAACACCGCTTTACTTGGTGGTAACAATTCATTAATGTAACCTCCCTTTGTGTAATTTAAGATACTAATGGGTATAACATTCCAGGCAACGGCTCAAGGAGTGCCGGCGCAAGATAAGTATCAAGGACGAGAATACATCGGATTATTGTTGGTCATGTTGAGTTTTCATCTGCTGACACTAAACAACGCAACCAATTTAAGTGTGTTCCAACTCTTCAATCAACTGCCTGTTTACCTTCCTGATTGGCTGTTGCTTACCATCACAGATCTTGGCAATGGCGTCACCTTAGGTGTGATCACCCTCTGTTGTATCGTTAAACGTCCTGAATTACTGTTAAGGGTTATTGTGGCGAGTGCTCTCTCTCTGATCTTAGTCCCTATGTTAAAACAGTATTTTGATGCACCTCGACCCGCGGTATTGTTAGAGACGCTTAATATTGTTGGTGAAATCAGGTTGAAACATAGTTTCCCTTCCGGACATACCGCCAGTGCTTTTCTATTTGCTGGTACGCTATTTTTTGCCTATCAACAACGCAGTATTAAGTTGCTAGCCATTAGTTTTGCCACGCTAGTTGGGCTATCACGCTTAGCCGTTGGCGCACATTGGCCACAAGACGTCATTATGGGGGCTTTTGTCGGCTTATTCTGTGCGGCCTGTGCGGCGCAATTACCAAAGCTAACACTCAATCTGCGTAATCACTGTTATCTGTTGAGCTTTCTTTGGTTGGTGCTGGTTATTTGCGAACTCGACAAAAGTTTTGATAAAGAGCTTATTTGGCAAGTATTGTTATTGCGCTGGGGGCTGCTGTGCCTAGCTGGCCTGCTCATTCTTCGACAATATCGCACACTGACTTTTCCTAGTGCTAAACGAAAGCCCCAGTATCCAGCATAAGCAAGGAGCATAGGCGACCTGTACAGCCTAAAACTCGACAATAACCTAGGACATTCACGCTTCCTTCACAACCCACAGGGTAAACTGGTGCCTCAGCATTATGCGAGGCACCTTATGAGTCGTTTATTTTCAAGCAACATAATCTCTACCACTGGCAAAAAAACCTTGCAAAACAGGGCGTTTATAGTACTGCTGTGCACTCTATTTGTTTGTTATCTATTGATGTTAAACCAGCATATTAACTTAGCTACGTTTAGGCTTATTAATGACAACTCACCAGAAATCTCGCCTTGGCTGCAATGGGTTATCACAGATCTTGGCAATGGCGTCACACTAGGTGCGGTTATGCTGTGTTGCTTAATCAAACGCCCAGAGCTAACCCCGCGAGTGCTCTGTGCCAGCATACTATCACTTGCTTTATTGCCATTACTTAAACAGTATTTCGATGCGCCACGACCAGCAGCCGTATTGGATATACTTAATGTTGTAGGTGAGGTGCGCACCCAGCATAGTTTTCCTTCTGCTCACAGCAGCAGCGCCTTTCTGTTTGCAGGCACTTTAATGCTTGCAGGCCAATTTTCTCGCTACCTATGGCTTTTCATTCTCATGGCATCCATGGCCGCTGTATCACGCGTTTTGGTCGGAGCACACTGGCCCATAGATGTCGTTGCGGGGGCAATGACGGGCCTATCTTGCGCCTATTTTGCGTCACATGTGCCACTGGTTCGTCTACCTAAAAATGCCATATTAATTATATTCTCGGTAATTCTAGTCACACTGATTAGTTGTGAATTATCTGAAAGTATGGATAAAAATATTATTTGGCAGGTTATCGTTATGCGGTGGTCGGTGATAGGTTTGGCTTCAATCTTACTGGTGCCAGAGCTTAAGCGCTATTTTTACATCGAACGTAAACAGCGTGGGGTCATCCCCTCGCTTTAGGAGGGCAGCGGCTAACTTTCTCTTTAGCGTTACACCATCGACAAAAGTTAGCCTCCGCGCCGGGAAGTCTAATTCATGCTGACAGGGCCATTAATATTGTTAAAGCTCAAATCCCCCGAACCTGCTTCAATGATATTCAGCCCTTGAGTATTGCTTACTTCGATTCCGCCAGAACCATCATCGATAGTCACTTTGCCTGCAATATCAACAACAGTCATGGCACCCGAACCATCATTGATCACAACATCACCCTTTACTTTGCTAACTTCAATACTGCCAGAGCCATCATCCAGATTGATGTTGCCATCGACATTAGCCAATACAATGCTGCCAGAGCCGTCATCGATCACCACATTTTTGCCACCATCAATGTCAATACTGCCTGAGCCATCTTTGATAATCATGTTGGCATCAATCCCTTTAATATCAATACTGCCTGACCCATCTTCGATATCTAGCATCATGGATGCAGGCACCTTCATGACGATATCAATATAGGGTGATGAGCCATTGAATGACACACGATAAAAGGAGTCAAAATTTGCCACTAGCTTAGCTTGGTCGCCATCACGCATTAAAGTTAGCTCAGGTTCTACGCCGTCATACCCATATATATTCGCTTCTAAGGTGATCTGAGTTAAGCCCTCTACCCCCTCAATGGTCAGTGCCCCCGATCCAGTTTCAGCTTCCAGCCCATTCAGACCACTCGCATCTAATGACAACGCTGAGGTTCGATGATAATCAAATGATTCCATGCCAGCACCGTTAACATTAATAATGCAACCGCTTAAACCAAAAGTGAGTGCTGCTGACAATACTAAGGGACGTAAAACCATAATGAATCTTCCTTATTAAATCTTATGAACTGATTTTGTTAGCTATTTTTATCTATTGCAATGAAAAGCTTATTAGCAGAAACCATGCCAACACTGTATCTATATGTTTTAGTTATGTTATATTTTCATTAACACCAAATAGAATTAGCAACACCATCACTTAGTTGTGTAAAGCACTAGATCTTGGTGAAAAGCCTAATAGTTAAGGAGACTGTTAATGGACTATCTTACCTTGAATAAAACGGCATGGGATGAGCGCGCTAAAATCCACCTCGCCTCCAAGTTTTATGATGTGCCAGGCTTCATCGCAGGCAATACCTCGTTGCAAGAAATAGAACTTGAAGCGCTAGATGTGCAAGGCAAAAGCCTGTTGCACCTACAGTGTCACTTTGGGTTAGACACGCTATCTTGGTCAAGGCTTGGCGCCAACGTCACAGGTGTTGATCTCTCATCTACCGCCATTGAACAAGCCAGAGCTTTGGCTCGGCAATGCCAACTGCAGGCTGACTTTATCTGTAGTGACATCTATCAAGCCCCTGCCCAGTTGACGCAGCAGTTCGACATTATATATACCTCATACGGCGTATTATGCTGGCTGCCGGACCTGCAACGCTGGGCCGATATCATCGCGGCGGCACTCAAAACTGGTGGGCTGTTTTATATGGCTGAGTTTCATCCGGTACAGGCATTAATGGAAGGCTACAGCTACTTTGCCCAAGCAGAACCTGATGTTGAGCAAGAGGCCACCTACACAGAAAACAGCTCTTCTAAAAAACATACCATGGTGACATGGCCACATTCACTGGCCGATGTCGTCACCGCGCTGTTAAACGCGGGCCTTGAGATAACCGCACTCAAAGAGTTTGACTTTAGCCCTTACGATGCGTTCGAAGGACTCGTTGAAGGCCAAACATCGAGTGAACGCCCCCGATACTATCTAGTGCACCAAGGACAAAATGTACCACTTGTCTACACAGTGTCTGCAATAAAAAACCGATAAAAAAGCATCCTAATTACGTAATACCGGATAAGCTAAATAGGCTCGGTCATAATAAGGGCTGCGTTCATAAAACCAACGCAGCCTTGCTTGAGCATCACTAGCAAAAGCAGTATCTTGCAACGCCTTATCAAACTCCGCCTGCAAGCTTGGATCTTCCGCTAACATCTTGGCAGCCATTGGCTCAACAGCGTAATGTTCAATGTATTCTGTCCGCGTAAAGATAGGGTTGAAAAATCCCCATTGGAACAGCGAGTCTGGCGATTGAGGTTCGAGTAGTAAAATAGCCAGATCCCCAAGCGGTTGTCGCGTGTCAATTTTGACAGTACCAGCTGGTAGCTGGGTGGTCACAACCTTAGATGAGACCTCAGCTGTCACACGCTGACGTCCTTCATAATCTTGGCGGGCAAACTGCGGTGCACTAAACTGATACTGGCTTAATGAGATCGACTTAGACTGCTCAAGCCTGGTCATACGAATGCCATGGAGCTCGAGTCGCCCGATCACCTCAGTCCATTGTGGGGGAATATAGTATGTTGATGGACGGTTGACCTTAATATCGGCCAATGTATTACCGATCACAGGTAAGTTTTTATAGAGCTTAGGTTTGCCACTCCAGCGCACAACCTGTTCGCCACTAATCACGCTATCTTCTAGCGTGTAATCAATACCTTTAAAATCCCACCCAGCTTTCTGCTGTTCTGATTGCCAGGTTAGCGTTAGTCGCTCGCTATATCGATAACTATCTTGCTTAATGGCAGACTTAAGCGTCGTTGCTTGTTCACCCACTAATTTAAGCGTTGCTTCAAGCATCACATACGTCCCTAAAACCCTTTGCTTAAAAGGTTTTAGACTATGATTTTCAATTAAGATAGTGGGAAGATGCCGTGCATCACCATAACCATTAGAGAAGCGTGGACTGGCATTCCATAAAGATAGACCTTTGCTCATATCACGGTTATCCATGGCAAACACCAGCGGTCCGGGTTGATGCCCCTGACTTTGCAGCGACGCCTCGACAAAGGGACGGTATTGCTTATCTAACCAGCGAAAACTCGCAGGACTTAAACCTTGAGCAAGGTTGTAGCCGAAAGTAACGTCGTACTGATAATCGATGCCATCGGTGACATGCACATCAATATAAAGATCTGGTTGCCACTGATTAATCGCTATCAGCATATGCTGCATCTCTAGGGTGTCAGCCTTAGCATAATCTCGATTGAGGTTAAGGTTATTTGCCGTGGTGCGCCATCCCATATCAACAGGACCACGCTGATTAACACGGTTAAACTGGCTACTACGCTCGTGGCCATCCACGCTAAAAATCGGCACAAACAGTAAGTTTGCCTGTTCGAGTAGTGCACCTTTATTTCCCAGAACAATATCTCGCAGCAGCATCATACCCGCGTCTTTGCCATCAATTTCGCCCGCATGAATCCCAGCCTGAACCATCACTGTCGGCTTGTTATTAGCCGCTAAGCTCTCTGGCGTTTTGGCACCATTATCCGAGGCAATAATCATCCAGATATCACGCCCCTGAGGACTCTTACCCAATGACACTTTTTTCAATTTGTCGGTTTGAGCAATTAACTTATCGAGCCAAGCAAAGGTTTCAACATAGCTTGGACTGGTTTTCAGCCCATCGCGTTCAAAAGGGGTCGCCCACTCATCATCGGCGGCCATTAACAGGGATTCGCTGTCACCATGCCATGGCTCCATTGGTGGCAAAATCGCATCATTAATATATGTATTGGCTAACTGTGGGGTTGTTTCGGACTGCACGTCGGCACCGAGCACATAATAGCTGTTAACGCAGAGCAGCAAAGCGAGGGTTTTAGGGAGCGCACGCATGATATATTTACCTAAAGGCTTATTATTAGGCAGATATCTTTAATGAAAACCTGCTTGAGTGCAACACCCAAACAGCAATAAAAAGCCCAGCAGATGCTGGGCTTGTTGTGCTTAATAATCGTCGACTTACTTGTCGCTACTCGACGCGCCTTTTCTTTCTCGCTTACTGAAAATACGCTCAACAATAACGAAGAAGATAGGGATAAAGAAGATCCCCATAAAGGTTGAGCTCATCATGCCACCCAATACCGCAGTACCAATCGCATTCTGGCTACCAGAACCAACGCCACTACTAATCGCAAGCGGCACAACCCCTAAACCAAAGGCAAGAGAAGTCATCAAGATTGGACGTAAACGAACTCGCACCGCATGCAGGGTCGCTTCAACCAAACCTGCACCTTTTTCATAGAACTCTTTAGCAAATTCCACAATCAAAATGGCGTTTTTCGTCGCAAGCCCCACAGTCGTTAGCAGACCAACCTGGAAGAATACGTCGTTAGGCAGACCACGACCATTCATCGCAATAAGCGCTCCGATAATCCCTAGCGGCACCACGAGGATAACGGCAAACGGTACTGACCAACTCTCGTACAGGGCAGCCAAAACAAGGAATACGACAATAATAGAGAGAGCGTAAAGCATTGGCGCTTGGTTGCCAGAGAGGCGTTCCTCGTAAGACAAACCGTTCCACTCAACACCAAACCCTGGTGGTAACTGTTTAACCATATCTTCGATAATATTCATCGCCTCACCCGTGCTGAATCCAGGCGCAACACCACCTTGAATGTTCATCGCAGGTAAACCGTTGAAACGCTCAAGTCTTGGCGAACCAAACTCCCAGGTCCCTGTTGCAAAGGCAGAGAAAGGCACCATCTCACCATTGGCATTTCTCACATACCAAGAGTCGATATCTTCAGGCTGCATACGGTAATCGGCATCGCCTTGAACATACACTTTCTTCACACGTCCACGGTCAATAAAGTCATTAACGTAATTACCACCCCATGCCGTACCCAACACACTGTTTACAGAGTCGATGTCGATACCAAGCGCACGCAACTTGGCGTGATCAATATGGATCTGGTACAAAGGCGCATCTTCTTGACCATTAGGGCGAACCCCAACTAGGTTAGGGTTTTGTGATGCCATACCAAGCAGCATATTACGCGCTTCAACCAACTTATCATGGCCTTGACCATTTCTATCTTGCAGATAGAAGTCAAAACCGTTCGCTGTACCTAACTCGATAACCGCAGGTGGGACAAAGGCAAATACAAAAGCTTCTTTCATCTGCATAAACATGCCCATGGCACGTCCTGCAACAGATTGCACATCTTGACCTGGGTTTTGACGTTCTGACCAATCTTTAAGACCAACGAACGCGATACCCATATTTTGGCCATTACCCGCAAAACTGAAGCCCGATACACTAAAGACAGACTTAACATTGTCACCTTCAGCATTGAGGTAAAAGTCAGTCACATCTTCCAGCACATTCTGCGTGGCTTCTTGGGTCGAGTTCACCGGCAAAATCGCTTGAGTAAACAAAATACCCTGATCTTCGTCGGGTAAAAAAGCGGTTGGCATACGCATAAAGATCCAACCCACGGCGACAGTAATGGCTAAAAACACCATCATAGTACGACCCGCACGTTTAATCATGGCTGCCACGCCAGCTTCATAGCGCGATGTTAACGCATCAAACTTACGGTTAAACCATCCGAAGAAGCCGGTTTTTGCATGGCTCTCGCCCTTAGCAATAGGCTTCAACATAGTGGCACATAGTGCAGGAGTGAGAATGATAGCAACCATGACCGACAGTGCCATCGCGGAGACAATGGTAATAGAGAACTGTCGATAAATAACCCCGGTTGAGCCTGACATAAATGCCATAGGCACAAACACGGCGCTAAGCGTTAAACCAATACCCACCAGAGCACCAGTGATCTGGTCCATCGACTTCTTCGTCGCCTCGATGGGACTCAGTCCCTCCTCCTGCATTACCCGCTCAACGTTTTCCACCACAACAATCGCATCATCCACCAACAAACCGATCGCCAGTACCATAGCAAACATGGTTAAGGTGTTAATTGAGAAACCTGCTGCCGACAAAATAGCAAAGGTTCCCAAGAGCACCACAGGCACCGCAATCGTAGGAATAAGCGTTGCGCGAAAGTTCTGCAAGAACAGATACATGATCAAAAATACTAAGACCACGGCTTCGAGTAGCGTATGCACAACCCCTTCAATTGATTTTTCAACGAAAGGTGTCGTGTCATAGGGGTACACCACCTCCATCCCCGCTGGGAAGAAAGGCTTAAGCTCATCAATTTTTTCGCGCACCAATTCTGCGGTAGCGAGTGCGTTAGCACCCGTCGCTAACTGAATACCGATACCCGCTGCAGGCTTACCATTATAGAAAGATTCGACGGCGTAACTTTCTGCACCTAACTCCACTCGCGCCACATCTTCTAGAAAGACCTTAGCCCCTGAAGTATCAGCCTTAATAATGATCTTTTTAAATTGGTCGGCCGTCTGCAATCGGCTTTGTGCCGATACAGTCGCATTGAGTTCTTGTCCAGCAACCGATGGCGAGCCCCCTAATTGCCCGGCAGAGACTTGCGCATTTTGCTCACGGATAGACGAGATAATATCTTGACTGGTTAAGTTATATTGCGTCAGTTTTAACGGATCTAACCAGATTCGCATCGCATACTGTGCGCCAAATAACTGGATAGTCCCCACACCTGGTACACGACTTAGCGGATCTTGAATGTTAGAGCCTACGTAGTCAGAGATATCGTTTTTATCTAAAGAGCCATCTTCTGATACAAAGCCTGCGACCATCAAAAAGCCCGCACTCGACTTAGCAACGTTGACACCTTGAGCCTGAACCTCTTGTGGCAACAAAGGCATCGCAAGCTGTAACTTGTTTTGTACCTGCACCTGCGCAATATCAGGATCGGCTTCGGCGTTAAAGGTTAAGGTGATCTGTGCATTACCAAAACTATCACTGGTCGAAGAGATATAGCGCAAGTTATCAAGACCTGTCATGCGCTGCTCAATCACCTGAGTGACCGAATCTTCCATGGTCTTAGCTGATGCTCCAGGGTATACCGCACTAATCACCACAGAAGGGGGGGCGATACTTGGGTATTGCGAAACGGGCAAACCAAAGATGGATAGCACCCCCGCCATCATCACAATGATGGCGATTACCCAAGCAAAAATAGGGCGATCAATAAAGAAACGTGCCATGATTACACCCTATTTCTGTTGTTGTGCTTGAGGTTGCTTGTCTGCAACCAAAGGACCAGCTTTAACTGCCATACCTGGACGGATTTTCTGCAGACCTTCAACGATAAGCTCGTCTCCCACAGCTAATCCATCAGTAATTCGCCACTGGTTGTTAATCACTTCAGCAGTCGTCACCACACGTGAAGCCACTTTTCCTTCGCCATCAATCACCATGGCAACAGCTTGGCCCTTCGTATTGCGAGTAATCGCCCGTTGTGGCACCAAAATCGCCTGTGGATCCGTACCTGTATTCAGCACAGCTCGGACATACATGCCTGGCATAAGCACACCATCAGGGTTAGGGAACTCAGCTCGTAAAATCACTGAGCCAGTATTTTCATTCACACTCACTTCAGCAAACTGTAACGTACCCGTTTGGCCATAAGTCGTGCCATCTTCCAGAATGAGTTGAACATCGGCGTTTTCAGCCGCTTCTAACTGACCCGCTTTTAACTTGGCTTTTAAACGTAGTAGTTGCGCACTTGATTGAGCAATTTCAATATTGATCGGATCAAGCTGCTGAATAGTCGCCAAAGTTTGGCTCTGATTCGCCGTAACAAGTGCCCCAGCGGTGATAGAAGATTTACCCACGCGCCCAGAGATAGGAGCACGAACTTCAGTGTACTCGAGGTTTATTTTTGCTGTATTAATAGCGGCTTCAGCAACGGTAACGCGCGCCATCGCCTCTTTGTAAGCAGCATCAGCTTCATCATAATCTTGTTCACTGATAGAGTTTAATTTAACCAGCTTTTCAAATCGCAGCGCCTTTGCTTTCGCAGAAACTAAACCCGCCTGTGCACTCTTTAAATCTGCTTTTGCACTGACTAACGCCGCTTTATAGGTAGATGAATCAATTTGATAGAGAGACTGGCCCTTTACCACATCTTTACCTTCAACGAAGCCACGATTAATGATAATCCCGCTGACTTGGGGACGAACTTCGGCTTCTAAATACGCCTTACTGCGACCTGGTAACTCAACCAAAATAGATTGGGGTTCGGCAACGACAGTTACAGAACCGACTTCCATAGGTCCTAGGTCCTGTGGACCTTGTTCAGGCTTTTGCTCACACCCTGTTATCCATAACGCCACACTTAACACTGAGGCAATTTTCACTATTTGCCGCATGATAACTCCTAATTTGAGCTGCCAAACAAGATTTTCTCGAGCAGTTGATAGTACTTTCGAGCTACATTGTGGGAGCATAATTTTCTGTTAAAATTCTGAAGGTCTATTTATCTCATACCCATGGCTAGGCAACAAGAATTACAGCCGGGTGATTTTGTAAGTTAATGCAAATTTTTATATGAAACCATCGAGTCATGTTAATTTTTAGTGAAACAATGGGTTCTGCGCAGCCGCTTGCAACAACCATGTAGACAAAGTGTAAATGAAAAGCACTTAACATACTTAGCTATCTCCATGTTAAACATCAAGTTAAACCACTCCTATTCATAAGTTTTCATATTTGTTTTCTGTTAGTTCATTCTCGGCCCAAAGGCTGTTCATAAGTTCGGCATATATTGCTTACAACAGCCAAAACAACAGCGACATGAGATGATGATTATGAACAAAACAAGCCCACTCAAAAGTGCACTAGTCATTGGTAGTTTTTTACTATCCGCTACCTCTATTGCCCACGCAGAGGATAACCAAGTATTAGGTGGAACCCTCACAGGCAACCTAACTTTTGCTTCTGACTATGTATTTCGTGGTGAGTCTGAAACCATGGATGGCGACGTTCCGGTTGTTCAAGGCACGTTAGGCTGGGGTAACGATGATGGTTGGTATGGCGGCGTTTTTGCCTCAAATATCAAATTTGCCGATCCAAATCTTGAAATAGTCACAGCCCCTTATATTGGTAAAGCGGGTGAGTTTGGCGACAGTGGTTTTACCTATGATGTAATGGTATTTTCATACCTTTACCCTGGCGCTTCATACTCTAACTACACTGAGTTATGGATGAAAGTCGGCAAACAATTCGGCCAAGCCAACATTCAACTTGAAGTCACACCAACAATTGATGATTGGTTTGGCGTTGATGGATGGCAAGGCGTTAACTACTCAATTCACCCGAGCTATCAATTTGACAATGGGCTTAAGGTGTCCGGTAGTGTGGGCTATCAAGATCTAGACGGTGAAGGAGCCGAAGGTTGGGGCCACTGGAACTTAGGTGTCAGCAAGATGTTTGCTGGTCTTAGTTTCGATTTGAGATATCACGGAAGCACCGTTGATGAAACTCATAAAGTTTATGGTACACAAACGAAAATTTTTGATGACCGTGTGGTTATCGGTATTAACAAGAGCTTTTAATCGGTTCTCGTTAGCGCACTTTGCTTTATCTCTACATTTCCTGCATACCTTTGCCAGCCCCTACGGGCTGGCTTTTTTGTATAAGGATATACTTATCCCTGGTGTCCAAGGACGGACATTGAAGGGGTTTGTATAAGGATATACTTATCCCTGGTGTCCAAGGACGGACATTAAAGGGGGTTGTATAAGGATATCCCCCTATAGTCTGGTGTCCGAGGATAAGCATCTAACCAACAAACGTTAAAGACGGTTGTCACCTACACTGCACGCTACTATCCGACTAATGTGCGCCAAGCTCAGCCCTGATTCTTGTTGCCATGTCGTAAATACCGCCTGCACCTGCTTTAACCCTCCTTTTGAGGTAAAACCATAATCAATCAACTTATTCGCAGTAAAGTAACCTTTAACATCCTCGGTCAACAAAAAAGTGTCTTTGCCGATCGCACGTAAAAAATAGGGACCAGTATTGCCGCCCAGCCGATTACCTAAGCGCTTTAACTCCGCCCACAATCCAGTAATATTATCGCTTGGCCAATCGGCGATAAACTCAGCAAAGCTACCATGTTGTAAGGCGAGTTCATGTACCATCAGGGCATTATCATAAATCGCCATGGTCTTCTTAAGGTGACGAATAAGCTCACTGTCACTCGCTCTTTGTTGCAGTTGCTCAGGAGAGAGCATTAGTACTTTATGGGGTTCGAAATCAAAAAATGCCCGCTCATAAGCAGGCCATTTATTATCGACAATTCGCCAAACAAAGCCGCATTGAAACACTTTCCGGCTCAACTCAGACAATAATTCAGCGTCACTGTATTGTGCAATTTCTGCCACATTGTTCGATTGAGGCAACAGTGACAGCAGCGATTGCTCACCGCCTTTACGCTCACATGCACGCTGATGAATGGTGGCGAATGATTCTAAATGTGTCATAACTATCTCTAAATGATATTGGCGATACCAAGTTAAAAAACTTGTTATTAGTACCCCATTAATACTGAAAAGCCAAAGATAACGATCATCACCGCACTTAAAATAAATGCCAATATTCACGCTCAACTTTGACTTATTAGATAATATACGTAATAAATAAGTGTGACATTTAGGTGTTTGATAACCGCATATAAACAATAGTTGGCTGAGGACTCGTTTATGGACGCATCACAACTCTACCGAATGCTGGTTTTTGCCAGTGTTGTCGAGCAGGGGTCATTAACTGCCGCCGCAGAAACACTTGGCATCAGTCGCTCCATGGTCAGCCAACATCTAAAGCGTCTCGAGAACCGATGCCAACTAAGCCTTTTGCATCGAACCACACGTAAGATATCCCTGACCCAAGAGGGACAACAGTTTTACCATTATTGCGCCGAACTCCTCAAACTTGCCAAGCAAGCGGAAGCGGCAATCATTCCTAATGATGAACAACTCCAGGGCAGTATCAAAATCGCAGCACCTGTTGCCATAGGTGAACTAGCCCTAGCGGCGTTATTAAAAGAGTTTCATAAGCGCTATCCCAAAATACACGTCTCACTGCAGCTAGAAGATAGAAAATTAGATCAGCTTGAGCATCACATCGATATCGCAATTCAGACAGGTCAGCCAGACAATGAAGAGTTAGTGGCCATTAAGTTGGCCCAGTACGACGACTACCTTGTGGCAAGCCCTGAATATATTGCGAATCATGGTGCGCCACTCCACCCTGATAACCTAAATCACCATCAATGGATAATGCAAAGCGCCAATCAACTACCAAGACGTTGTCAATTCGATAATAGTGATGGTGAAAAATTTACACTACAGCTCACACCATTTATCAACTGCAACACCAGTTTAGGCTGCCTTAAATTGGTCAAAGAGGGACTTGGACTAGCCATGTTGCCAGAACATATTGTCAAACAGCCCTTACAGGCAGAAAAGTTAGTACGTTTATTACCTGACTATCATTTAGGCCGAGGTGGGATTTTTGCGGTGCATAGTTATCAAGATGTGGTGCCAGCAAGAATTAGGGCAATGCTCGCTTTTATGGAGCAACGCCTCTACCGTGATACACCTTAGGCATAAGCTGTAATAGAAGAGCCTTCATAATTGATATGTGGGCTACAAAATTACCACCACTAAAGCTAAAGCGAGCTACAGTTAAACGATGATTAGCAAGTAAATAGGGGCCTAGCGAGATGGAACTGTTCTACTATCCTCTTTCACGTTATTCCCAAAAAGTGCTTATCGCGCTTTATGAAAAACAGGCAAATTTTTACCCTAGGGTCATCGATATTCACGACCCCTTCTCTCGCCAGCAATTTAAGGCCAGTTATCCTACCGGAAAGCTACCATTGCTAAAAACACGTGCAGGAGAACTGCTGCCTGAATCGAGTATTATTATTGAATATATAGACAATGAGTTTAGTACTGGCACTCAGCTGATCCCGACACATCCGTCACAAGCACTCGACGTGCGCCTGTTTGACCGCATCATCGACAACGACCTAAGTAACCAACTGTTTAAACTTGAAAAACTTCAAGCTAGGCAACTAGATGATCCACTACAGGTCAAACACTTAGAAAATGAGATCAACCAGACTCTGCACCAGTTAAACAACAAACTTACCGATAATCACTGGCTTTGTGGAGACAGTTTTACGTTAGCTGATTGCGCCCTTATACCCTGTATTATGCAAATGCGAAGACGATTTAAACTCTATGAATTTGATGCTTTAGACAGATACTTGCATCAAGCTGAACTGCGAGGTGCTTGGATACAGGTAGAGGAAGAGATCGCCCTCGCTGGTAATGCCATCTCCTCAGGGTTTAGACCTATCCCTTAACTCTACTACAGTTATTACCAGGTTAGATATTACGCTCTTTTTTGAGTTGTAAGAATGCTTTCCACTTCACCACTTCGGGCGGCAGCGCTGGCGCAGGTCCTACAAACCCAACCTCTTTAACCATTGTCTCAATAGGCACTTGCTTGCGGTTACACACAAATACCCCTCTAACATGAACGATACAGTGCAGGGTATTTTCGCTGACAAAGCGTTGCTCGATGTAGAAATATTTTTCATCCCATCCGACTAACTTACTCTCTATCTCAAACTTACTGAGCGGCTTAATATCACGTATGTAGGTAAATTCGGCTGCATTAACAATCGGCATCCACTTCATTTTGATAAAGCGCTTCAGCAAGCCCATCTCCGCCAGCATGTAAGTACGCGCAAGGTCCATCAGCGCTGGGTAGCGTGAGTTAGTCACATGCAGATTGATATCACAATCGAACGGGAGTGCTCGATAACTGATCTTACTTGTGCCCAAAAAACCGATGCTATTGCAGTGACGTACACGCCAAAACATTAACCAAAACAAGCGAAAATATAGGTTCATAACTTCAAGCCCTTTTAAATGAAGGCGAAAGGCTATCAGAGGTCATACCAGATAACAAGCAAGCAGTAAGAAAACAAAAAAGAGCCATACTGGCTCTTTAGTTATCAAAGGTCTAAGGGCTACTTAGCTAGGCTTAACAAGTGATCGGCATATACGTTAACATCATCCCAATCTGTGTAGTCAATAACTGATGTTGGATCCGTAGGGCCGTCTGTAATCTTCATAATCAACTGAATCATCCAACGGTCATACCAACGCCATGAAGGATAATCGACTTTACCAGCAATCACTTTAACATCATTGGGCTTCCAGGCAGACAGCTCAATAAACTTCTGCAAATACTTATTGTTTTCAGGAATGCGTTTCTCAGGATTACGTGCGACCACATTGACACTAAAAAAGCTGTTGGGCTTGTCACTCAATTGCTGTTGATACTGATTAGCGAAGGCAAACACTGACTTGTCATAGCTGCCATAAAGCACGCAAGCCCCCAGTGCAACGCAATCATACTCCCCCCAATTAATCTCACCCAATTGACCAATTTGCATCACATCACAACGGTTGCCCTGTTGGCGTATATGATCGGCCATGGCTTGGGTGATCTTAGCGGTATGTCCGCCACGCGAATAGTAAACAATTAAAACAGAAGCCATAAGCTGCCCATTACGATAAATAAAATAAACCCTATTGTTACAGTATCGCCACTTAGAAACATGAAATCAGATCACAAATTAGTTAAGGGTTTTGTGAATTACGCCTCCTATTAAACAAAAAAATAGAGGTAGAATAGCAATCTATATAACGAAAGCAGACATGTTGGCCTAGTATCTAATCAATACCTGCGTTAGTGGCCCCATAAAGTCACATTGCTTTCATTTTTACATTCAATTAGAGTAATCTAATCAAGCAAGATACAAGAGAGTCAGCGTATGCAAAAAGATATTGATGTAGATACTATGGTCACCAATGCTCAAAGCGCTGCAAAATGGCTAAAAGCGATAGCAAACCCATACAGATTGATGATCTTGTGCCAGTTATTAGATAATGAGTTAAGCGTCACTCAGCTGAATGAAACTGTACCGCTCAGCCAGTCAGCCTTGTCACAACACTTAGCCGTTTTACGCGCTGAAGACTTAGTGGCAACCCGCAAGAGTTCGCAGATCGTTTATTACACCTTAAAAAATGAGCAGGTAACCGAAGTTATCTCAATTCTCTATAAGCGCTACTGCGCGTAAAACTGCTCATCTTGGTAAGGCCTTTACCTCTCGCTAAAGGCTTTACCGAACTCTTGTACTTTATCCCAATCAGTAAACTCATAAGTGCCAGACGTATCTGTTGGGCCTTTGGTTATCCACATGATAAAGCGGATCATAAACTTATCGAAGAAGCGGTACTTGGGATACTCAATCTTTCCGGCAAACACCCCTAGCTGTTGTGGCTGCCACAATGACAGCTGAATGAACTTCTTCATATATGGGTTGGTTTCTGGCGTATTTTTTTCAGGCTTTCGCGCAACAACGTTTACCGTGAAGAAAGCATTCTTTTTGCTGTTTAGCACCGCTCGGTGACGATTCACATACTGGAACAGTTCTGGGCGATGCTTGCCATAACGAATACTTGCGCCAATGAGCACCTTGTCATAATAGGAAAGGTTAACTGACTGGGCCTCTTCCAAAGAAATCATGGTCACGATATTGCTTTCGGTCTTGCAGATTGCTTGTATCTGATCACAAATCGCTTTTGTCTGACCATCAACGGTCGAATAAATAATTAATGTACGGCTCATCAATTCTTCCAAAATGTAGGTGTGAACAACACCAATAGGGTAAACACTTCTAAGCGACCAAATAGCATTGCCACAACAAGCACCCACTTGGCACCATCACCGATGCTGGCATAATTACTCGCCACTTCGCCTAGGCCAGGGCCCAAATTGTTTAAACACGCGGCCGTCGCACTAAAGGCTGTAATATTATCCATGCCCAGCGCCATCAGAATCAACATACAGACAACGAAAACTAACGCATAAGCAGAAAAGAACCCCCACACCGCATCAATAACCCGATCTGGTAATGCCTTACCATTAATACGGATAGAAAACATACCTCGAGGGTGAATCAATCGTTTTAACTCTCGCGACCCCTGCAACAGCAACAAGATCATACGCATCACCTTGATGCCACCCGCAGTTGAACCACCACAGCCGCCGATAAAACTCGAAAAAATAAGTAGCATAGGCAGAAAGAGTGGCCACATATGGAAGCTCTCAGTACCGAAGCCTGCCGTAGTTGAAATTGAAACCGCTTGGAACAAGGCAAAATCAAACGTCTCTTCCGCGCTGTCATAAATTCCCGAGTGGTAAAGGGTCGCAAAGCAGATCAATGTTAATGCCAACTGGATAACGATTAGCGCCTTAAACTCCGCATCTTTAACATACACTTTGAGGTTAATACCCCGTCGAGTAAAGGCGGCAAAGTGTAAACTAAAATTCAGCGCCGCAATTAACAAGAACACCACACACACCATGTTAATTGCCGTACTATCAAAATACCCCATGCTGGCATCATGGGTTGAGAATCCACCAATCGCAATTGTAGAAAACGAATGGCAAATCGCATCGAACACATCCATGCCAGCAACCCAATAGGCAAACGCACAAGCTATGGTCAAAGCTAAATAGATATACCAGAGAGCCTTAGCGGTTTCGGCAATCCTGGGCGTCATCTTACTGTCTTTTACTGGGCCCGGGATCTCAGCACGATACAACTGCATTCCCCCAACCCCTAAGACTGGCAGAATCGCCACCGCCAATACAATAATCCCCATACCACCGAGCCACTGAAGTAGATGACGATAGAATAAAATTGCCTTGGGCAATGAATCGAGACCAACAAGTACCGTGGCACCTGTTGTGGTAAGTGCAGAGAAAGACTCAAAAAAGCTGTCGGTTAAAGAGAGATCTGGTTGGCTAGAGATGATAAATGGTACCGCACCAATTGAACCTAGCACCCCCCAAAAGAGAACCACGAGTAGGAATCCCTCTCGTGTACGCAGATCTTTTTTATGGTGACGATTGGGATACCAAAGGAAAAAGCCGAGGAACAGACTCAGAAAGAACGCCTGAATAAAAGTTGTACCACCACCATCTTTATAGATGACAGCCACTAAAGCTGGCGGCAACAGCGATAGCGAAAACAAGCCCATCAACAGACCCGTAATTCTTATAATTGTTCTATATTGCATTAGGGCTTTTTATCATTCCATTAGTGGCTCTTTGCAGGCTCGCCTATTTTCGCACAGTTTACTCAAGCAGTTGTATAAAATTTATAGCTAGCGTGTGAAACAAGTAAACCTAAATAAACGCAATAGTGCCACGTGTTTCGCTAAGGCTGTGAAAAATTTGCCTTAAGTTGCCCCTTACTCAGCGTTGCCAATTCTAGTTGAAGTTGCTCTTGATGAGCCTTAGGTATCTCAAACTTAATCGACACATTGTCACTAAACTGTTTATCGGTGATCAACGCCTCACATTGGGCTAAGTAGTGTTCAACATCTTTCAATTGATGATAGTCGCACAGTAATTGGCCAGGGTAGCGTAATAGTTTAATTTGAGTTTCAAGCTGCACCAAGCCCTGCTTAATCCCCGAACTATAAGCTCTAACTAAGCCGCCGACGCCCAATTTTGTACCACCAAAATAGCGTACGACAATCGCGGCGATTTCACCGATTTTGGCCCCTTGCAAGGTTGCTAACATTGGCCGCCCGGCACTCCCTGCTGGTTCACCATCATCACTTGCTCCCATAGCTACTGTATTGTCAGGATCTGCAGCAATAAAAGCATAACAGTAATGATTGGCACCAGGGTACTCAGACTTGGCGTTAGTAAGTGCACACTTCAGCGCTTGCTCAGACTCACAATGGAACAATAAGGAAATAAAGCGACTATGCTTTATCTCCTCTTCAACCATTAATGAGCATGCAGGGATTAGATAACTTTCACTCAACGACAATCAACCTCTAGCCGTGCAGGCCTAAATCTCGGGTCATATTTTCGATGTGGTCACTATGCACAATAACGTTGTCTTCGATACGTATTCCACCAAATGGACGTAATTGATCGACCATATTCCAATTGACTTGATTACCACGTGCATCCGCTTTCAACTCGTTTAAGAGTGTGTCGATAATGTATAAACCAGGCTCAATAGTCAGCACTTGGTTGACCGCTAACGTGCGGGTACAGCGAAGAAATGAATGTGCCTCTGGTGCTGCTATATGGGTACCACGTTCATCATGAAGGAAACCGCCCATATCATGCACTTGCAGACCTAACATATGACCTAAGCCATGAGGAAAAAATGCGCTAGTAATTCCTTGATCAATTAACCCTTGCTTATCACCAGTTGCCAGTTTGAAATCTAATAAAATTTGAGCCAATTTTTGATGAGTAATGATATGCAGATCGACATATTTCACACCGGGACGCATCATCTCAATCACCTCGAGCTGTAACTTGTCCATCGCAGCAATTAGGTCACCAAATTGATTTTTTTCAAAAGCGTAAGTCCTGGTGATATCAGAGGCATAGCCATGAAAATTGGCTCCCGCATCAATTAAAAAAGATAAACGCTGTGCGGGTGTATCATGCTCTAAAGCGGTGTAATGCAATATCGCTGCGTTCTGATTAAGCGCCACAATATTGCCGTAAGGCACTTCGTTCTCGCCCTGATCGGTTGCCGCTAAATAGGCTTGCTGGATCTGAAATTCACTCGCGCCACTGTAAAATGCACCTTTCGCCGCAACATGTCCCCTCACCGCAATCTCGTTAGCTTGACGCATACACGCCAACTCGTACTGGGTTTTCGTTGCACGATGATAATGCAGGTAACTCATCACGGCATCAGGGTTACGTGAACGAAAGCCCAATACCTCAGCCACATCGAGATGTTCACCAATATAAGCCCAATTACCGATATCTTTGGGCAGCAGTTCAGCAACCTTGTCAGCTTTAGTTAACAGCTTAATTTCAACCTCTGAGGTCCAAAAATCATCCGGTAATTCAGCCACTTTATGCCAAAAATCGACGGGGCGATAAAAGATAAGCTGAGGCTTATCTTTGCCGTTCACCAACAACCAACAATGGGGATTATCAACAATAGGCAACCAAGCTTTGAACTGTGGATTCACCTTAAAGGGATAATCCATATCATCTAAAAACTGACGATGAGGCTGACCTGAATGAATAACCAGTCCAGATAGATTTTCCCTTGCCACGATCTCAGCCACACGACGATTTAACTCAGAAATATGCTCAGGATAAAGGGGCGCTAAGTTTTCCATCTCTCGGTTCCTATTATTGATTATTGCACTTTTTTTAGCTCAGATAACGCGGCCAGCACGGACTGAGACTATGATCCAATGAGTCTAACATAAAGCACAAAATTCAGCCTAACCAAAGAAAATTAAACAACCGTTTAAATTGGGTGTTGAAATTTTCTCGATTTCAACGCACACTGAGCAGCAACTGGTCAAATGATGGCCTGCTGTAAGATAGAGATCTTTACCTACACTATACAAAATCAACAGTAGGTAGTGCTCTTAAAGCAATAAGGAAGCAAGCAATGATCTACCAAAGTCCTACGATTCAAGTTGAGTTACTTGAAGACAATATCGCTCGGCTCTGTTTTAACGCCGCTGGCTCGGTGAACAAGTTTGACAGAGAAACGTTGGAGTCTCTTAATGCCGCGTTAGAGGCTATTAAGCAAGAGACAAACATCAAAGGCTTAATGCTTGCGTCGGCAAAGGATGCATTTATTGTTGGTGCTGATATCACCGAATTTTTAGGTCTGTTCGCGCAAGATGATTCCGTACTCCTAAATTGGTTAGAAGAAGCGAATAAAGTCTTTAATAAGATTGAAGACCTTCCCTTCCCAACCATCTCAGCAATCAAAGGCTTTGCTCTAGGCGGCGGTTGCGAAACCATCCTCGCAACCGACATGCGCGTTGCCGATACGACCGCACGCATTGGTTTGCCAGAAACCAAACTAGGTATTATTCCTGGCTTTGGTGGCACAGTGCGCCTACCACGGGTCATTGGCGCCGATAACGCGCTAGAGTGGATCACTACAGGCAAAGATCAGCGCCCTGAAGCAGCATTAAAGGTTGGTGCTATTGACGCCGTTGTCGCGCCAGAATCGCTTGAAACCGCAGCAATTCAGATGCTAACAGATGCCATCGCAGAGAAGATTGATTGGCAAGCGCGTCGTCAGCGTAAATTATCTCCGCTCACGCTACCTAAACTTGAAGCCATGATGTCATTTGCCACCGCTAAAGGCATGGTATTCCAAGTTGCAGGTAAGCATTATCCAGCCCCAATGGCTGCGGTAGATGTGATCGAAAAGGCTGCTGGCGCTGAACGAACAGAAGCCTTACAAGTTGAACATCAAGCTTTCTTAAAGCTAGCAAAGACCGAAGTCGCTCAAGCTCTTATCGGCATTTTCCTTAACGATCAGCTAGTCAAAGGCAAAGCGAAAAAAGCCTCAAAACAAGCTCACCCAATTAACTCCGCAGCCGTATTAGGTGCTGGTATTATGGGTGGTGGTATTGCATACCAAAGTGCCAGTAAAGGTACACCAATTGTCATGAAGGACATTGCCCAACCAGCACTTGAGCTAGGTTTAGGCGAAGCTTCTAAGTTACTCGCAGCACAGATTAAGCGAGGCCGCTCAACGCCAGCTAAAATGGCTGCTGTACTCAATAACATCACCGCGACCTTAGATTACAGTGCTGTTCAACAAGCAGATGTTGTTGTCGAAGCCGTTGTTGAACACCCAAAAGTTAAAGCAACGGTATTGGCTGAAGTCGAGCAGCATGTTAGCGAAGACGCTATCATCGCCTCTAACACCTCAACTATCTCAATCAACTTGCTGGCTAAAAGCCTGAAGAAACCTGAGCGTTTCTGCGGTATGCATTTCTTTAACCCTGTACACAAAATGCCATTGGTTGAAGTTATTCGTGGTGAAAACAGCTCAGAAGAGACCATCGCATCGGTCGTCGCCTATGCCGCTAAAATGGGTAAAACGCCGATTGTGGTAAATGATTGCCCTGGGTTCTTCGTTAACCGCGTCTTGTTCCCTTACTTTGCCGGCTTTAGTGGCCTACTTGCCGATGGTGCTGATTTTGCGGCGATCGATAAGGTAATGGAAAAGCAATTCGGTTGGCCTATGGGTCCAGCTTATCTGCTCGACGTAGTGGGCCTTGATACTGGTCATCACGCACAAGCGGTTATGGCTGAAGGCTTCCCTGACAGAATGGGCAAAACCGGTAAAGATGCGATTGACGTGATGTTTGAAGCGCAGCGTTTTGGTCAGAAGAATGCTAAAGGCTTCTACCAATACTCTGTCGATCGTCGCGGTAAGCCGAAGAAAGATATTGATGCCGTAAGCTATGAATTACTCGGCGCCGCCTTTGGCGAACTAAAAGAGTTCAGTAAAGACGACATCATCGCTCGCACCATGATCCCAATGATCATCGAGACGGTACGTTGTCTTGAAGAAGGGATTATTGCCACGCCAGCAGAAGCTGATATGGGACTGGTTTATGGTCTTGGATTCCCTCCATTTAGAGGGGGTGTATTCCGTTACATCGACACCATGGGCGTTGCCAACTTTGTCGCACTTGCAGACAAGTATGCTCACCTAGGTGGCCTGTACCAAGTAACAGACAAGATGCGTGAACTTGCAGCCAACAACGGTAGTTACTACCAAGCCTAATCAGCGGGAAGGAATAGAATAATGAAACAAGCAGTTATTGTAGATTGCATCCGTACTCCCATGGGCCGTTCTAAGGCTGGAGTATTTAGAAATGTACGCGCAGAGACGCTCTCTGCAGAATTAATGAAAGCACTTTTAGTGCGTAACCCACAACTCGACCCAAACACCATCGAAGATGTAATTTGGGGCTGTGTTCAGCAAACCTTAGAGCAAGGCTTTAATATTGCACGTAATGCAGCCCTTTTGGCTGGCATTCCAAAACAAGCTGGCGCAGTGACCATCAACCGCCTATGTGGCTCATCAATGGAAGCGATGCATCAAGCTGCACGCGCTATCATGACTGGCATGGGCGACACCTTTATTGTCGGTGGTGTTGAGCACATGGGTCACGTACCAATGAATCACGGTGTCGACTTCCACCCAGGCCTTGCCAACAACGTAGCTAAAGCCTCAGGAATGATGGGTCTTACCGCCGAGATGCTAGGTAAAATGCACGGTATAACCCGTCAGCAGCAAGATGAGTTCGCAGTACGCTCTCATCAACGAGCTCACGCGGCAACCGTTGAGGGACGATTTGCTAATGAGATCCATGCTATTGAAGGTCATGATGGTAGCGGTGCATTGATCAAGGTTTATCATGATGAAGTTATTCGCCCGGAAACCTCACTGGAATCACTTGCTGGCCTACGTCCCGTATTTGACCCAGCCAATGGTACCGTGACAGCAGGCACCTCATCAGCACTATCTGATGGCGCCTCAGCCATGTTAGTGATGGAAGAAGAGAAAGCTAAAGCCCTTGGTTTACCCATCCGAGCGCGTATTCGCTCTATGGCGGTAGCTGGGTGCGATGCAGCAATCATGGGTTACGGTCCTGTTCCGGCGACACAAAAAGCCCTCGCACGCGCAGGCTTAACCGTTGCAGATCTCGATGTCATCGAACTCAATGAGGCCTTCGCAGCACAATCACTACCTTGTGTTAAAGATCTAGGATTGATGGATGTTGTCGACCAAAAGATTAACCTTAACGGTGGTGCAATTGCACTGGGTCATCCATTAGGCTGTTCAGGTACTCGTATCTCTACAACCCTAATCAACCTTATGGAAAGTAAAGATGCATCATTAGGCCTTGCGACCATGTGTATCGGTCTAGGCCAAGGTATTGCTACAGTGTTTGAAAGAGTGTAACGCTTCCCTTCCCATTAGCGTTGACAGAAATCGAGTAACGAAAGTTACTCGATTTTTTTTACCCGCTTTTTGCAACTTACCTTAATCAAGCAAAGCCTTGTCATAAACGCTGCTGGTACTCATTGCTGTTTTATGAAAATATTCTACATAGCGTTTAAACCGAGGTAACTCAATGCTCTGCCAAACACTTGCCGACAAACCTAACGCAACCGACACGATTGCCAATTGGTATCATACCGAATGGGGACACCTAAGTAGTGACCGAACCTTACAAACCCTACAATCATCACTCTCTGACTATTTAAATCGCGATACACTACCATTAATTTTAATGTTATGCCGAGACGATGAACCACTCGCAGCAGTGCAATTAAGGTATCAGGAAAACCCCAAATACCCAAAAGACTCACACTGGCTAGGAGGCGTTTTTGTTAAACAGAATGAACGAGGTAAAGGGCTGGGCAATAAGATAATTCAGTTGGCGATAGAGAAAGCTCGCACAATGAATATCACCACGCTCTACCTGCAAACAGAGCGTCACAATATCGAGTTGTACCGCCAACATGGCTGGCAACAAGTAGACACTCATAACGACCACGGCATTATTATTTCCATCATGGCACTGCAATTATAAATAGTGAAACCATTAACTTATGACACCTGCAACAAAAACCTTAGATAGGGCAAAGATCGTTTATACCGCTCACGAATACCATCATCAGGCAGGTTCCGGCGCCTACGGATTAGAAGCCGCTGAAAAGCTTAATCTAGATGCTGCCTGCGTATTTAAAACCTTGGTTGCAGAAGTCGATAACCATAAGCTTGTGGTTGCTATCATACCGGTAAACGAAAAGCTTAATATGAAACGGCTCGCCAAAGCCGCTGGGTCAAAGAAAGCAGCCATGGCCTCACCAGAGGATGTTCAACGATCAACGGGATATGTGCTCGGTGGTGTTAGCCCTATCGGTCAAAAGAAAAGACTCGCGACCTTTATTCATCAAAGTGCCACCTCATTAAGCTACTGCTATGTGAGTGGGGGGCGACGTGGGTTTGATATAGGTTTAACCCCAAACGACCTCAAAGTCATCACTAGTGGCCTGTTTTGTAACCTTGTCAATTAACCAAGTTAAATGACAAGGTTCCACGTGAAACACTCCACAACCATTTATACCCGCCAGTGTATTGGCTCACAAAAACCTGAGTGTAACTTGGCACAACTCGGTGCCTAGCGTAATATTAGCCCCCACTGTTAAAAGTGGTATTTTCATCATCCAAGGTTATTTTTTATGAGCAACGCTTTTTCTGACGCACAACACCAACTCGACGCCCTAGGCTTAAGATGCCCCGAACCCGTGATGATGGTTCGAAAATCGGTGCGCAAGATGCAAGAAGGCGAAACACTGCTTATCATTGCTGATGATCCCGCGACCACCAGAGATATTCCAAGTTTCTGCGAGTTCATGGACCACACATTAATTGCCAGCCAAACTGATACGACGCCCTATCAGTATTTGATTAAAAAGGGCTTATAACCTTAACTTGCATCCCCTCCAGCCTGCAGTTTACACTGTTAAATAGCATTCAAAAGGACGGGAACAAAATGGCGAGTTTACTAGGTATTAGTTATAAAGTGGTCAAACGCGGCCCCATGCTGGAAACATCTAACGCGCTAGTCACCACAACGACAGGTGTCGCGCAGGACATATTTGGCAAGCCAAGCAAGCGACAGGTGACCGTTCTCTCTGCAGAGCAATGGCAACAAGCTTGTGACCATCTCAATATAGACCTTCCATGGACAACTCGTCGATCCAACCTGCTCATTGAAGGCTTGCAGTTTGGCGCAGACTCGGTAGGCAAAGTACTTAATATTGGCGAGCTCCAGTTGCATATCACTGGTGAAACCGATCCCTGTAAAAAAATGGAGCTGGCACAGCCAGGGCTCGAAACCGCACTTACACCTGACTGGCGTGGCGGTATCACTTGTCGCGTGCTCAATGATGCCAACATAAATATCGGTGATACGGTACACCTTACTGAACAACTCACTCTGATTTAGCTCGCCTACCGACAGCCTGTATATGCAGGCTGCTCACTTCTTAACACGCCAAATATTCACTAAATATCACAGATTTATGGTTTTCCTGTTACGCAATTTATGCGATAAATAACAGCTAAAATCATAACCCTAATCATCAACTAACTTATTCACCCCTAAACCCACAAAAGAACACGAATAAACGGGACATTAATGTTTAAACAAAAACTCACCCCGCTCTGCGCCGCTATAGCCTTAAGCCTTAGCCTTCCTGTATGGGCAGAAGACAAAACCGATGAAGCGACTTGGCAGGTCAATGCTCCTGCAAACGCTCCCCTTCAACAAGTCAAAATCGACGTATCCGAAGGCACCTGGATGAACGTCAGTGTCAGCCCAGACGGCAAAACTATAGTGTTTGATCTATTGGGCGATATCTACCAAATGCCAATTGAAGGTGGTGAAGCAAAAGCTCTCGCCAAAGGCATCGCATGGCAGATGCAACCCGTCTACAGCCCAGACGGCAAATCAATCGCCTTTACCTCAGATGAAGATGGTGGCGATAACATTTGGATAATGGATGCCGATGGCAACAACCCTCGCCCAGTTACCAAAGAGACCTTTCGTTTACTTAACAGTCCAGCTTGGAGCCCAGACTCTCAGTACCTGATCGCACGTAAGCACTTTACCGGCAGTCGTAGCTTAGGGGCTGGTGAAGTTTGGCTTTATCATGTTGCTGGTGGCGAAGGCGTCAAGCTCACTGAGCGCCCTAATGAACAGAAAGACCTAGGCGAACCGGCCTATTCACCCGATGGACGCTATGTTTACTTTAGTCAAGATGCCACACCAGGTAAAACCTTCCACTACTCAAAAGATTCAGTGAAGGGTATCTATAAAATTAAGCGCTATGACACTCAAACCGGTGATATTGAGGTTCTCATCGAAGGTACTGGTGGTGCGATTCGTCCAACCCCAAGCCCAGACGGCACTAAGTTGGCTTATATTAAACGTGACGGTTTCCAGTCATCGCTCTACCTACTCGATCTGAAGTCAGGCAAAAAAACCAAACTTTACGATAAGCTCGACCGCGACATGCAGGAGACCTGGGCTATCCATGGCGTATACCCAACGATGAGCTGGACCGCCAATAATGAAGAGATCGTGTTTTGGGCAGGCGGCAAAATAAACCGTCTCAATGTTGAAGATAAACAAGTTAGCCAAATCCCCTTCTCGGTTAAGACCGAACTGGCAGTCCAACCCTCAGTGCGCTTTAAGCAGAATATCGATAATGATAGTTTCGATGTCAAAATGCTACGTATGGCACAAGTTTCTCCAGATGGAAAAAAGGTCGTTTATGAAGCGCTAGGTAAGCTATGGGTTAAAGTCCTACCCGATGGCAAGGTTAGTCGACTCACTAAGCTAGACTCAGATCTGCGTGAGCTATTCCCGCAATGGTCTCGCGATGGTAAAAAGATTGTCTTCACGACTTGGGATGATGATAAGCAAGGAAGCGTGCGCGTTATTAGTGCACGCGGTGGCAAAGCTAAAACACTCACCCAAGAACCGGGTAAATATGTTGAACCCACCTTTTCGCCAGATGGCGAGTTAATTGTTTATCGTAAAGCGAAAGGCGGTAATATAACCCCTAGAACTTGGTCACAGGAACCCGGCCTCTATCTAGTCGACATCAAAGGCGACACTAATACCAAGATCACTCCAGACGGATATCAACCTCAGTTTGGCGCAGAATCAGACCGAGTGTTCTTTTTAGATCATGGCGAAACACCACAGCTCTCTTCGATTAATCTTCATGGCTTTCAAAAGCGGGTGCACTACACCAGTAAGCACGCCACCGAATTTAGAGTCTCGCCGGATGGAAAACAACTCGCTTTTGCTGAACGCTTTAAAGTCTGGGTAACACCATTTGCTAAACATGGTGAAACCATTAATATCGGCCCTAAAGCCAGCAACCTGCCAGTAACTCAATTAAGTGTCCGCGCAGGCGAAAGCATCAGCTGGAGCAGCAATAGTGACCAGCTTTACTGGACTCTGGGCCCAGAGCTATACCAAGTTAACGTCGATAACAGCTACACCACGCAGAAAGATGCCAAGGCTGATAACTCCCAACCTAAAATCACCGAGATTGGTTTCACTAAAAAAGCAGACGTTCCACGTGGAACCATTGCTTTTGTCGGCGGGCAAGTGATCACCATGGAAGATGATAAGGTTATCGATAACGGCATAGTGATAGTCAAAGACAACAAGATTGTCGCTGTAGGTGATGCAACAACTAAGATCCCGTCTGGAGCAGAGGTTATCGACATCAAAGGTAAGACGCTAATGCCGGGCTTATTTGATGCACATGCTCACGGATCACAAGGTGAAAGTGAAATTATCCCGCAGCAAAACTGGGAGCTTTACTCTAATCTGTCGCTAGGGGTTACCACTATTCATGATCCTTCTAACGATACCACTGAAATTTTTGCCGCCTCAGAGCAGCAAAAGGCGGGCAATATCGCTGGGCCACGTATCTTCTCTACTGGCACAATTTTGTATGGTGCAAATGCACCAGGCTATACCTCTCACATCGATTCACTCGATGATGCAAAGTTCCACTTAGAAAGGCTCAAAAAAGTCGGCGCCTTCAGCGTTAAGAGCTACAACCAACCTCGTCGTAACCAGCGTCAGCAAGTGATTGCTGCGGCACGTGAGTTAGAGATGATGGTGGTTCCAGAAGGTGGCAGCTTGTTACAGCATAACCTCACCATGATTGCGGATGGCCACACAACCATTGAGCATTCACTACCAGCTGGTGCCATCTATAACGACATCAAGCAATTCTGGAGCCAGACCGAAGTGCACTACACCCCCACCTTAGTCGTTGCCTATGGCGGTATCTCTGGTGAAAATTATTGGTACGACAAAACAGATGTGTGGTCTCACCCTCGCCTGTCTAAATACGTGCCAGGTGACTTGTTGCAAGCTCGCTCAATGCGTCGCCCAACTGCACCCGATGAACACTATAACCACTTCAATGTTGCGCGCGTTGCTAATGAGCTAAACGAACTTGGTGTTAAGCCAAACATTGGCGCACACGGACAACGTGAAGGTTTAGCCGCTCATTGGGAAATGTGGATGTTTGCTCAAGGCGGTATGAGTAATATGGAAGTGTTGAAAACAGCAACCATCAACCCTGCTGTGACCTTCGCCATGGATCATCAACTGGGTTCGATTAAGTCAGGTAAGCTTGCCGACTTGATCGTAATTGATGGCAATCCACTCGAAGACATTCGCGTTACAGACCGTGTCACTTATACCATGGTCAACGGCAAACTCTATAATGCCGAAACCATGGATCAGCTAAACGGTGACAAAACTAAACGGAAACCATTTTTCTTTGAACTTTAATCAAATTTTAATTTTAAAATCTGCCTGACTATAGTGGTAAATTTTAATTTCATAAAAATTTAAAAACAGTTCAAAATGTTGGTTTTCTAAATCAAAAAAGGGGTGTTCCACGTGGAACACCCCTTTTTTGATCTGCACAAACTGAATCTTTACCAAAAAAGATGATATTGCTAATGTAGGCAACTAACCTCTCAACAGGATGAGAGACCAAAAATAAAGGAATATAACATTGAAATTACCTCACCTACTTCTCAGCGCCACCCTCCTGCTATTTTTCCTTTTATTGACAACGTTTTTCTCTAGTCAGCAAACATTAATTGATGCGCAACAAGAAAGCCGTCATTCAACACAACAAGCCAAAGCAGTGCCCCCAATGGAGCCATTAACCAACAACGATGAGGCCGAGCAATCACAAGAATTGACAACTAGGGACGAGCAAGTACAAGCCCAAGATGAAGAGCTGGAACCAATAAGTGGTGAAGATATATCCAGCCTATTTATTGATGACGACAATGTGATTAATGGTGGCGCGGTGGAGCGACTTCTTCGTGAAGAACTAGATCAATTCATAGTTAGAATCACAGCGCTTGAGCAGGATGAGATGGGTGCTAACAGAATGTCTCTATTAGGAGACACTCTGTCAACATTAACTGATACTAGTATCTATTCACAGCAATTTGGCTGCACAGGCAGAATATGTGCTCTAACCCTAGTTACAGACAACTTGCCTCAACAAGTAACTGATAAAATTGCAAAGTTTGATGATAACTACACATTTATCCGCCGTGTTGAATCTGAAAACGGTGACATTAAGTTTCAGGCCATCTATCTGCAAACCCATGACCCATCAACCATGAGCTTTAGACAATAGCAAGGTTATCTTTGAGGCGGGTGATAGCAAAAACAATCGACCAAGTGATCGTTAACCATGCCGACAGCCTGCATAAAGGCATAGCAGATTGTCGGTCCGACAAAGTTGAAACCTAACTTTTTGAGGGCCTTTGACATTGCCTCTGACTCAGGGGTTTGTGCCGGAAGCTGCTCTAAAGAAGTGAAGTGATTAATAATGGGTTTACCACCAACAAAACTCCATAAAAATGTAGAAAAATCATTACCCTGCTCTACATATGCTAGATAGCCTTTGGCATTTTTAATAATCGAATTTACTTTTAGCCGATTACGCACAATGCCTGGGTTTTGCAACAATGCTTCTACCTTTTGCTGATCAAAAGTGGCTATAATCTTAGGGTCAAAATTGGCAAAGGCCGCCTCATAATTTTGCTGTTTTTTAAGAATAGTTATCCAAGATAAACCCGCCTGCTGACCATCTAAGCAGAGCTTAGCGAACAGTTCCTGGCTATCGTAGACTGGCCTACCCCACACTTCGTCATGATACGCTTGATATAAGGGATCATTGCTGACCCAGCCACAACGTTTAACTTCCATGGTGTTTTTTCTCAATTTTCCTCGGTTAAGATAAAAAATAACCTACATAAGCCGTTTTCAACAAGGTATAATCGAAACCATTTTCTATCACAAGCTGACAGTAGTAGACATGACGACGAAACATGACGTAAAAACATTCCAGGGTTTTATCTTTACCCTGCAAGAATACTGGGCGCAGCAAGGTTGCGCTCTCGTTCAACCGCTGGACATGGAAGTGGGTGCAGGTACATTCCATCCAATGACTTTCTTGCGTTCATTAGGTCCAGAGCCAATGAGCAGCGCGTATGTTCAGCCATGTCGCCGTCCAACCGATGGTCGTTATGGTGAAAACCCTAATCGCCTACAACACTACTACCAGTTCCAGGTTGTGCTAAAGCCGTCACCAAGCAACATTCAAGAGCTGTATTTGGGCTCACTTGAAGCCTTAGGTGTAGATATGGGCATTCATGACGTTCGCTTCGTTGAAGACAACTGGGAATCCCCCACACTTGGTGCTTGGGGCCTTGGTTGGGAAGTCTGGCTAAATGGCATGGAAGTGTCGCAGTTTACTTACTTCCAACAAGTCGGTGGCCTAGAGTGTAGCCCAGTAACAGGCGAAATCACCTATGGTTTAGAGCGTCTAGCTATGTATATCCAAGAAGTCGACAGCGTCTACGATCTTGTCTGGACTGATGGCCCGATGGGTAAAATTATGTATGGCGATGTGTTCCATCAAAATGAGGTTGAGCAGTCTACTTACAACTTCGAACACGCCAATGTTGAAGTACTGTTTAAGCAGTTTGATGACTGTGAAAAAGCCTGTAACGAGCTACTTGCTTTAGACACACCACTCCCCTTACCCGCTTATGAGCAGGTGATGAAAGCATCGCACGCTTTTAACTTACTCGATGCACGTCATGCTATTTCAGTTACCGAGCGTCAACGTTATATTCTTCGCGTTCGCACTATGGCGAAAGCAGTGGCTGAATCTTATTATCAAGCCCGTGAAGCCCTTGGCTTCCCAATGTGTAAGTAGAGGTTATTATTATGAAATTTGAAAACTTACTCATTGAAGTAGGCACCGAAGAGTTACCACCCAAGTCACTACGTAACTTGGCAGAATCATTTTTAGCTAACTTCACCGAAGAGCTAAACAAAGCAGAACTCAGTTTTGAATCGGCAACTTGGTACGCCGCTCCTCGTCGCTTAGCAATCAATGTTCAACAACTGGTATTGGCCCAAGCCGACAAGGTTGTAGAGAAGCGCGGACCAGCTATCGCACAAGCATTCGACGCCGATGGCAACCCAACCAAAGCTGCTATGGGCTGGGCTCGTGGTAACGGAATTTCCGTTGAACAAGCCGAGCGTCTTAAAACAGATAAAGGTGAATGGTTACTACACCAAGCTAAAGTCGTTGGCGTAGAAACAAAGTCACTGATCGCCGATATGGCTCAGCGTGCATTAGACAAGCTACCTATTCCAAAGCCAATGCGTTGGGGCAGCAGCAAAACACAATTTATCCGTCCTGTGCACACAGTAACTATGCTGATGGGTAGCGAGCTTATTGAAGGCGAACTACTGGGCATAAAATCTGCGCGTACCATACGCGGCCATCGCTTTATGGGTGTTGACACCTTAGAGCTAGACCATGCTGACAACTATCTCAGCGCGCTAAAAGAGCAAGGCAAAGTATTAGCCGATTATGCTGAGCGTAAAGCGATAATTAAAGCTGGGGCTGAAGCCGCTGCGGCTAAAATCGGTGGTGTTGCCGACCTTGAGGATGACCTACTTGAAGAAGTAACCTCTTTGGTTGAATGGCCAGTAGTATTAACGGCTAACTTCGAAGAGAAATTCCTCGACGTACCAGCAGAAGCCTTGGTTTATACCATGAAAGGCGATCAAAAATACTTTCCAGTATTTGATCAAGCTGGTGCACTGCTGCCTAACTTTATTTTCGTCACTAACATCGAATCTAAAGATCCGGCGCAGATTATTTCAGGAAATGAGAAAGTGGTTCGCCCACGTCTCGCCGATGCTGAGTTCTTCTTCGAAACCGACAAAAAGCAGTCACTCGAAGCACGTCTTGCCAGCCTTGAAACTGTCGTATTCCAAAAACAGCTAGGCACCATCAAGCAACGTGTTGAACGCATTTCAGCGTTAGCAGGTTTTATCGCCAGTAGCATTAATGTCAACAGCACTGATGCCGCACGTGCAGGTCTGTTATCTAAATCAGACTTGATGACCAATATGGTCATGGAGTTCACTGATCTGCAAGGCACCATGGGCATGCACTATGCGCGTCTAGATGGTGAAACCGATGCAGTAGCAGTAGCATTGGCAGAGCAGTACAAACCAAAGTTTTCAGGCGATACAGTGCCCACAGCGCCTATCTCTATCTGCGTAGCATTAGCAGAGAAGCTAGATACCTTGGTAGGTATTTTTGGCATTGGCCAAGCACCAAAAGGCGCAGCCGATCCGTTCGCGCTACGCCGTGCCGCTATTGGTGTGCTACGTATCTGTTTAGAGAACAACTTACCGCTTGATCTGGTTGAGCTAATTGCTAAAGCACAAGCACTTCATGGTGAGAGCCTCAGCAACGATAAGGTCGCAGAACAAGTACTTGAGTTCTTTATGGGACGTTTCCGTGCTTGGTATCAAGATCAAGGAGTGAGTGTAGACGTGATCTTAGCGGTATTGGCTCGTCGCCCTACTGCTCCTGCAGATTTCGAAAGCCGCATCAAAGCGGTAGCCCACTTTAGAACCCTTGAGCAAGCTCAAGCTCTGGCAGCAGCCAATAAGCGTGTCTCTAACATCCTAGCTAAAGTTGAAGGTGAGCTTCCAGCCACTATCGACGATAACTTATTAGTTGAAGGCGCCGAAAAAGCCCTCGCCGCTAAGCTTAATGAGCTACAACCTCAGCTTGCACCATTGTTTGCAGCCGCTAACTATCAAGAAGCCCTGTCACTGCTAGCCAACCTACGTGAAAGCGTAGATACCTTCTTTGAAGATGTGATGGTAATGGCCGATGATGAAGCACTGAAGAACAACCGCCTAGCCTTGCTATCTAGCCTACGTGAGCAGTTCTTACACGCGGCTGACATTTCGCTACTGCAGTAAGTGTTAAGTTTGCCTATAAAAACGCACCCGTAAGTGGTGCGTTTTTTTATGTCGGCCAATAAGCGACTGCGCTATCAAGATAGAAATCCCCCCTTGCTCACGCTAGACTAAGACCATCAAGTCAACAAAACCGAGAGCAGCGTGGCTTTAGACCCTATCATCTACCCTTTGGGTGAGCGCGGATTAGTACTCGACCCCACACCATCATCCCCAATTAACGTTGGTCTGCAGCGTAAACTGTGTTGGATAGCTGAGCAGTTACGCTCATCAAAAACCATTCTTGACGTGGTACCAGGGATGAATAACCTCACGCTATTCGTTACTCAGCCAGATCAACTTAAAGTGATACAGCAACAGCTTGAGACTCTGTGGCGCAACGCAAAACAACATCAGTTCCATGCTCGGGAGATAACGATTCCGGTCACTTACGGTGGTCAATTTGGTCCTGATCTCGATAACGTGGCCAAATACCACCAGCTCACCACAAATGAAGTGATCGCCTTACACTGCCAAGCTCAGTATCAAGTCTATTTTATCGGTTTCCAACCAGGTTTTGCCTATTTAGAGGGCTTAGTCGCAGAGCTGCATACACCAAGGCATTCACAGCCCAGATTAGAGGTTGCGGCAGGCTCAGTTGGCATAGGTGGCGAGCAAACAGGCATTTATCCTAGCCAAAGTCCGGGTGGCTGGCAGATAATAGGCAGAACCGACAGCCAGTTATTCAACCATACCAGCGCTGCTCCTTGCCTATTGCAACCCGGTGATATCGTTACCTTCGAGCCGACAAGGGATACACCATCATGATTGAAGTTACCCATATAATCGGTCATGTTACTATTCAGGACATGGGGCGCAGTGGTGTGGCACATCTTGGGGTCTCTTCT
This sequence comes from Shewanella colwelliana, assembly GCF_001735525.1. Lineage (NCBI taxonomy): Bacteria > Pseudomonadati > Pseudomonadota > Gammaproteobacteria > Alteromonadales > Shewanellaceae > Shewanella > Shewanella colwelliana. The sequence continues at coordinate 48,248 of NZ_MCBT01000030.1, read as the reverse complement.
GGTGGAGCGCTAGATAAACACGCACTAATGCTGGCAAACCGTTTAGTTGCGAACCCCGATAATACGCCTGCTTTAGAGCTAAGCAGTGGCGAAATACAACTTAGCTTTGATAACGACACTTGGGTGGTACTTTGCGGTGCAGAGTATGATGCAAAAATAGCAAAAAGACCGCTATGGAATGGCTGGCGAGCCAAAGTGAATAAAGGCGAGCAGCTAACCATCCGTGGCCCAAAAAAAGGGATGTTGGGGTACTTAGCCGTAGCGGGTGGCATTGATGGCGAAAGGGTTTTAAATGGCTATGGTACAGATTTACGCGCGCAGTTTGGGGGCCATCACGGCCGCCACTTGCAGACGGGTGATAAGCTTGTACAGATGAAAGCTAGCCCGCCCTCTTTTAGTCGTCCAGTGGGAGCCGTTCAGCGTGCAAATGACGGTATTTTACGGGCACTTCCAGGCCCTGAATTAGCCCTATTTAGTGAGCCAAGCAGAAAAGCTTTTTGGCACTCCTCATGGCAAATCTCTCCTCAGCGAGACAGAATGGGAGTTCGACTCAGCGGGGCGACGCTTACCACCCAAACAGAGGTAAACTTGCGATCACACGGAGTGATGCCCGGGGTTATTCAAGTCCCCCCTTCTGGTGAGCCCATCGTTTTGCTAGCCGATGCACAAACCACCGGTGGCTATCCACGAATAGCCAGTGTCATCGAAGCGGATCTATGGAAGTTAGCGCAAACTCGCACTGGTGTGCCGATACGTTTTACTCACGTCAGTCCAAGCCAGGCGGAGGACGCTAACTATGAATGGCAGCAATATTTTTATCGACTATCGAGGGCAATGGATGCCAGCTAACGAACACAAGCCACATAGTTATGCTTTAGACCTTAATGCCGACTTAGGTGAAGGCGGTCGATATGACGAGTCACTATTGCGGCTCATCACTTCAGCCAATGTAGCCTGTGGTGGCCATATTGGTGATGAAGCCTCCATGATAAAGACTGTGACGTTAGCTAAACACTATCAAGTCAAAATCGGCGCGCATCCAAGTTACCCAGATCCAGCCAACTTTGGCCGAGTTACCATAGATATTAGCCATGATGAACTGTTTACCTCACTGCACCAACAAATTAATGCATTAAGAGAGATATGCGAGCTTACAGGCGTTAAACTACACCATGTAAAGCCTCATGGTGCGCTCTATAATCAAGCCGCCCAGAACAGTGCTCTGGGGCAAATTATAATAGATGTCATAAAGGCAATAGATCCCAAGCTAAAGCTCATGATTTTAGCCGGCAGCCAGCTTGTTAGTCAGGCGCGTGCACAAGGGCTTGCGGTGATAGAGGAAGCCTTTGCGGATCGACGCTACCTCTCCTCTGGAGCGCTTGCACCACGAGCTCAGCCTGAGGCGGTAATAGAAGATAGCCAGCAAGCGCTGCAACAGGTTAAAAAACTAACGACAGGAGAGCCGATCACAAGCTTAGATGGCCAACCGGTCATCATTAATGCCACCAGCCTTTGTGTCCATGGCGATAATCCACACGCATTAAGTCTGGCCAAATTAATAGGTCAACAACTTAAGGTTAATCATCCTGCCAATTAGGTGTTCGCTTTTTATAGAGAACCACAACATCACCACTGGCCATAGTTGTGGCGGTAACATCGAGCTCACTATGCTGTGCTTCAAACTGTGCCAAGTACTCTCGCACAAAGGTAACAGATTCATGATTGGCCCTAACCAAACACGTACTTTCTTTGCAGTAGTGAAAATTAACATTTAACGCGTCAAACTCACCGCCCCAATTATCAGTGTAAGCCTCATCTATGCGATTAAACTCCTCGACCTTGAGCTCTATGTAGTGGTCAGGATCATTAGACATAAGTTCATTAAGCGCTGGCGACGAGGCTAAGAAGTACGGGTTGCCATTATCATCTTTATAGAAATAAGCGATGCCCTCATCCATAAAAGGCCCCTGTTTCTCGCGGTACAATGCAAGTAAACGCAAGTAGTCTTTGCTGGATGGATCAACAATGTTAAGTTCTGTTTCGATCTGGTTATCTTTAACCGAATCAAGCGAATGATTTAGCTCAGATTGAGCCGGCTTTAAGCCTTGTAGAGCATCATTCACATCGACGTGTGACTGACTTAATCCAACGACTGGTTTACTTGCTTGCATAGCCTCTGAAGCAGCGAGCGCTTCAGGAGTCTGTCGGGGTTGTGCAAAATAAGACCAGCGCAAGCCAACAAGTATTACCACTACCGCTAACAGTATAGATAAATACCGCAATCGCATGTTCGACATCCTTTTCGTCAACACAGTGGCTTTAACATAATCAATGTAAAGTTCCACTTCGACCGTCTTAACGTAGAAATAAAAAAGCCCCAGATTTCTCTGAGGCTTATTCATTATCAATCTCGACATTCGAGACTGTTAACTTAGCGTTTAGACATCTAAGTTAGCAACATTCAGTGCGTTAGATTCAATAAAGTCACGACGTGGCTCAACCTGATCACCCATCAAACAGGTAAACAGCTGATCGGCACCAATAGCATCTTCAATAGTAACGCGCAGCATACGACGAGACTCTGGGTCCATCGTGGTTTCCCATAGCTGCTCAGGGTTCATCTCACCCAATCCTTTGTATCGTTGGATGTATAAACCGCGCTTCGAATCACCCATCAACCAATCTAATGCTTCAACAAACGAGGTGATCTCTTTAACACGCTCACCACGCTTAACATAACCGCCTTCTTCGATAAGTCCGTCAAGCGCTTCGGCTAGCGTCGACATACGCTGATAATCGCTTGAATGAAGGAAGTCGTATGAGAACAAGTAGTGCGTATCAATACCATGCTTACGAATGGTGATCTTAGGTACGTAAACCTGACGCTCAGGATCAAGGAAGGCTTCACCACTAAAGATAAACCCACCAGACTCAGCCTCAGTGAGTGCAGCAACGTAGTTGTCACACCACTGCTTAACCTTAGCTTCATCAGCTAACAGCTCGTCGGTTAATGCCGGTTGATAAAGCATACGCTCAGTCAGCATCAACGGAAAACGCTGTTCCAGACGAGTGAAAATTGTTTCAACTTCACGATACTGGTAAACCAACTTCTCTAACGGCGCACCAGACATCGCAGGAGCATCTTGAGACGGATGAATTTCACCACCGTCCAAGGCTAAGTTAGTCAGGTATTCAGTTAACGCAGGATCATCTTTCAAATACTGCTCTTGCTTACCTTTTTTAACTTTGTATAGCGGCGGTTGAGCGATGAAAACATAACCGCGCTCAATCAGTTCAGGCATTTGACGGAAGAAGAAGGTCAACAGCAAGGTACGAATGTGCGAGCCGTCGACGTCAGCATCGGTCATGATGACGATATTGTGATAGCGCGTCTTATCAGGATCATACTCATCACGACCAATACCACAACCTAATGCAGTAATGAGCGTTGCCACTTCTTGAGATGACAGCATCTTATCGAAGCGTGCTTTCTCAACGTTTAGAATTTTACCTTTAAGTGGAAGAATCGCTTGGTTCTTACGGTTACGCCCCTGCTTGGCGCTACCGCCAGCAGAGTCCCCTTCCACTATGTATATTTCAGAAAGCGCAGGGTCTTTTTCTTGGCAATCTGCAAGCTTACCTGGCAGACCACCTAAATCTAACGCGCCTTTACGACGTGTCATTTCACGAGCTTTCCGTGCGGCTTCACGTGCACGAGCAGCATCGATAATCTTACCCACAATCAGTTTAGCTTCGTTTGGATGCTCCATTAGGTAATCGCCTAACTGCTCACCCATGGTTTGCTCAACCGCTGTTTTCACTTCACTAGAAACCAGTTTATCTTTGGTTTGCGAGCTGAACTTAGGATCCGGCACTTTAACCGAGATAACCGCAGTCAAACCTTCACGTGCATCATCACCCGTAGCACTAGTTTTGCCTTTCTTATTAAAACCTTCACGGTCCATATAAGTATTTAGGTTACGTGTTAGCGCACTACGGAAGCCCGCTAAGTGAGTACCACCATCGCGCTGTGGGATGTTGTTAGTAAAACAGAAGATATTCTCTTGGAAACCGTCATTCCACTGCATAGCGACTTCAACGGTAATACCATCTTCACGCTCTTGAATAAAGTGGAAGACCTCTTTGTTCACTGGCGTCTTGTTAACGTTTAAGTAGTCAACAAACGCACTAATACCGCCTTCATATTTGAAAAACTCATCACGGTTATCACGCTCGTCAACCAAACGAATACCAACGCCCGAGTTTAGGAATGAGAGTTCACGTACGCGTTTAGCAAGTATGTCGAAATGGAATTCAACATCGGTGAAGGTTTCACCGCTTGGCCAGAAACGGATCTCAGTCCCCGTCGTCGTCGCGTCACCAATCGCCTTAATTGGCTCATTGGGTACACCATGAGTATAAAACTGCTCATAAAGCTTACCATCACGACGAATGGTCATTTGTAGTTTTTCTGACAGTGCGTTTACAACTGAAACACCCACACCATGAAGACCACCAGAAACCTTGTACGAGTTATCATCGAACTTACCGCCCGCATGCAGTACCGTCATAATAACTTCGGCAGCAGAAACCCCTTCTTCCTCATGGATAGAAACAGGAATACCACGACCATCATCTTTAACCGATACAGAACCGTCTGCGTGGATTTGGATAGTAACGTCGCTACAATAGCCAGCAAGTGCTTCATCGATAGAGTTATCGACCACTTCGAATACCATGTGATGTAGACCCGTACCATCGTCGGTATCACCGATATACATTCCTGGTCTCTTACGTACCGCATCAAGGCCTTTTAAAACCTTAATACTCGAAGAATCGTAACTATTCTCTGACATATTATTCTCTCGTCGGTTATTCAATTACCGTTACACGCCCTTGTTCCACATGGAACACCTTTGCAGGCGGCGTACTTAACGAATCTATTATTGCCGCAGGCTCGATGGCCGTCACAAAAACTTGTGCCCCGGTATCGCTTAGCTGCTGCAGCAAAAGCTGTCTGTGTCTTGCATCCAATTCCGATGGCAAATCATCCACCAGATAAATACTGTTTTTATCTATTTGTTGTTTTAGCAACTTTCCCTGTGCAATACGCAACGCACACACTAACAATTTCAGTTGACCCCTAGATAACGCATCTTGCACAGGCAGTGTGCCGACACGGAGTCTTAAGTCTGCTTTATGGGGACCACTCGCCGTATGGCCCGCTGCTAAATCTCTGGGATACTGTGCTTGCAATAACGCCTGATAATCCGTTTTGCTATCCCAACCTCGAGTAAAGGAAACTTTAACATCTATCTGAGGTAAAAACTCTTCGATTATACCCTTAAGTCGTTCATTTAACGAGCCTACATATTGCTTTCGTATCTCGGTAACAATTTCGGCATAACGAACTAATTCTTTATCCCAAAACTGCACCTGCTGATAAGGCGTTTCGTTTTTAAGCATCTGATTTCTATGCTTTAAAATCCTTCGCACATTAGCCCAAGCCGAATAGAAGTTTCTGTCGGTATGAAAGGCACCCCAGTCGATAAACTGCCGACGTGATTTCGGTCCCTCAAAAAGCAGCGAAAAACTCTCAGGCGTGATCACTTGAATCGGCAAAGTTTCAGCTAATGTCGACAGACGTTTAACCTTTTCACCATCAATTTTGACCTCTGTCTCACCAGAACGAAAACGGCGCAAACCGATCTTTTGCTCCTGCTCGCCTTGGTTCAAATTGGCAAACAGGGTGAGTTTATCTTCACTATTTTGGATCACACGTTGAGATAGGTGGCTTCGAAAGGAACGTCCCATCCCCAAAAAGTAGATCGCTTCGAGAATGCTAGTCTTACCGCTACCGTTATGACCGTATATAAGATTCAGCCCTTCGCCTAACTGCAGTTGCGCGCTAGTAATATTACGAAAGGAGTCGATATGAAGGCGAGTTAAACTCATTTAGTACTCAGTAGATCAGCCAAAGTCTTACAGCAAGCAGTACAAACGCCACCTTAGGTGGCGCTGTATAATCTTCTAAAGACGCATTGGCATAACCACATACATAGAATCTTCTTCGATATGGTTCTCTATCAAGGCGCTCGAGTTGCCATCGATAAGCGTGATACGCACATCATCAGAGGGGAGGTTATTCAACACATCCAATAGATAGCTGACGTTAAAGCCAATTTCTAGCGGTGTATTATCATATTCGATATCTAAGATCTCTTCCGCTTCTTCCTGTTCAGGGTTATTGGCAGTGATCTTAATTAAATTCTGTTCTAGCTGTACACGCACGCCACGGAACTTCTCATTAGAGAGAATAGAGGCACGCAGCAACGCTTGCTTTAGGTGGTTACGGCTAGCGATAACCACCTTATCACCACCTTTAGGTAATACACGGCGATAATCAGGGAAACGTCCATCAACCAGCTTACTGGTAAATACCGCACTCTGTGTGGTCGCCCTAATCGCGTTCTCGCCAATAGCGATAGTGACATCCAGATCTTCACCTTCAAAAAGGCGTTGCAGCTCAATAACACCCTTACGCGGTACAATGACCTGCTTCTCAGGTAGTGAGTCTTCTATCATTCGATGGCTAAGTGCCAAACGATGTCCATCGGTAGCAATCGCGCGAAGCACGTTACCTTCGGTCTCAAGCAACAAACCATTGAGATAGTAACGCACATCTTGGTTAGCCATAGAGAACTGAGTCGCATCGATCAACGACTTCAGCGTACCCTGCTTGATGGTGAATTGAATATCAGCTTGGAACGCTTCAACGTTTGGATACTCTTCAGCGGGTAGTGTGGCTAAGGTAAAACGACTACGACCAGAACGTAACAACAGACGATTTTCCTGCTGCTCTATTTTAAGCTCTACTTGATCGGGAAGTGATTTAACAATGTCGAGAAATTTCTTAGCCGGAACTGTGGTTCGTCCCTCATGAACCTCACCTTCAAGCTGTGCCTGGCCAACCAATTCAACTTCTAAATCGGTGCCGGTCAACTTGAGTGAGTGACCACTTACTTCAACTAAAAGGTTAGCCAGAATAGGCAAGTTATGTCGTCTCTCCACCGCTCCACTAACAAGTTGAAGCGGCTTTAATAGGGCATCCCTATCAATTGAAAATTTCATCGGTTTCAATTTCCCAGATTTTTATGAAGATAACGTTCGGATCAAGTTAGCATAATCTTCTTTAATGTCATGACTTTCTTCACGCAACTGCGCAATTTTACGACACGCATGCAAAACGGTGGTGTGGTCACGACCCCCAAAGGCGTCACCTATCTCAGGCAAGCTTTGGTTAGTAAGCTCTTTAGACAGTGCCATGGCCATCTGTCTTGGACGCGCCACACTGCGTGAGCGACGCTTAGATAACATATCAGCCATCTTGATCTTGTAATATTCAGCGACGGTTTTCTGAATATTGTCTATAGTGACCAATTTTTCTTGCAGAGCCAAGAGATCTCTTAACGCTTCGCGCACAAAATCAATGGTGATTGGGCGACCGGTAAAGTTAGCGTTAGCGATAACACGATTTAATGCGCCTTCTAACTCACGAACGTTGGATCTCAAACGCTTTGCAATAAAGAAAGCTACTTCATCTGGCAAGTTAATGCCACTCTCTTGCGCCTTACGCATCAAGATAGCAACACGGGTTTCTAATTCTGGTGGTTCGATAGCAACCGTTAAGCCCCAACCAAAACGAGACTTAAGACGATCTTCAACGCCGTCGATCTCTTTAGGGTAACGATCCGATGTCAAAATGATCTGGTGGTTACCTTCCAGCAAGGCATTAAAGGTATGGAAAAACTCTTCTTGAGATCGGTCTTTATTCGCAAAGAACTGAATATCATCGATAAACAAGGCATCGACGCTACGGTAGTAACGCTTAAACTCCTCGATAGCATTGTTTTGCAGTGCTTTAACCATATCTTGCACAAAGCGTTCAGAGTGCATGTAAACCACTTTGGCATTAGGGTTGTTCTTAATAATGCCATTGCCCACAGCGTGCAATAAATGGGTTTTACCTAAACCGGTGCCACCATAAAGGAATAGTGGGTTATAAGCACCGCCAGGGTTTTCAGACACCTGCAACGCTGCAGCCTTACCTAACTGGTTAGATTTACCTTCTACGAAGTTATCAAACTGGTAAGTCGGGTTAATGTTACTTCTATGATTAGCGGTCGCCGCAGGTTCATTAGTATTAAAAGTTGGCTTACTCGGCGAACGACTGACTGATGGGGGGCTTGGCATCCTTACCGACGCAGCTGGGGTCGCAGGTTTGCTCGCTGGGCGACTACCAATATCAAAACGCAACTTAGGTGCGTCACTACCCATCTGCTCGGTAAAAAACTGATTAATGGTATTAAGGTACTTGTCTCTAACCCAATCGAGAACGAATCGATTCGGTGCATATAATACTAGAGTATCCCCGTCCATTTCGGCTTGTAACGGTCTGATCCACATACTGAATTGCTGAGCTGAAAGCTCGTCTTGTAGTCGTCCGATACATTGCTGCCAAAGTGAAACCGCCACGTACTTATCCCCAAAAGATCATACAAAAGAGGTGTATTCTATAGGGAGATCACGATGATCGCTATCCTTTAAATAGATTTATCCCCAGTAAGATCATCTTTATTTCTTTACGCCGATCCAGATCGATCTGAGCCGATCAAAATAATTGCAGAAACCTGCAAACTCAGCTTTATTAAGCGATCCAGATCGATCTATAATTAGCAACCTTCGATCAGCGCAATGAAGACTAGATCCACAAGATGTAGTGTCCATTCACAGAGTTATCCACACTAGATAGTGTATTGGGATAACTTGATAAGAAGTTTATTAGGCAGATTTTGCATCCTTATGAGTTTTGCTTGTTGACGGGCACAACTAAAGTGATTACAATTCGGCCTCTTTTTTGCCCTTACCTCTATTTTATGGAGAGTAAGGTTTATTCACCTAACAAAGACGGATTGCCATAATGAGTAAACGTACTTTTCAACCTAGCAACCTGAAGCGCAAGCGTTCTCACGGCTTCCGCGCTCGTATGGCTACTGTAGGTGGCCGTAAGGTCATCGCACGTCGTCGTGCAAAAGGTCGCGCTCGTCTTTCTGCTTAATAAGTAGAAATGCTAGTGACCAGCTATACCTTTACGCGGGAGTTACGTTTGTTAACTCCCGCGCAATTCAAATCTGTATTCTCTAAACCTATCAAAGCTTCTTCGGCTGAAATTACCTTACTTGCAATTCCTAACACTGAGCAGCATCCACGTATTGGATTAACTGTTGCAAAACGTTATGTAAAGAAAGCTAATCAGCGCAACAGAATTAAACGTATCATCCGCGACAACTTTCGTTTGCATCAGCACGAATTACCCCCGCTTGATATCGTCGTTCTTGTAAGAAATGGCGTATTGGATATGGACAATGCAGCACTCCACAAACTGGTAGAGAAGTTATGGCGCAAACTCAGTCGCCGTTACAATGGCTAGCTACCACGTTAATTCGTGGCTACCAAATCTTTATCAGCCCTATACTAGGGCCAAAGTGCCGTTTTCATCCCACGTGTTCATATTACGCAATAGAAGCAATTCGTTTGCATGGTTTTGTGAAAGGGAGTTGGTTTGCAGGGAAACGCGTATTAAAATGTCACCCTTTACATCCGGGCGGAGAAGATCCCGTCCCCCCAAAAAATAACAGGTGTAATAAATAGGCTATGGAATCACAACGCAATATATTGCTTATCGGTCTGCTTTTTGTCAGCTTTTTGCTGTGGCAGCAATGGCAAACAGATAAAAACCCGCAACCCGTTGCAACTCAATCTTCAGTAGTTGCTTCGACTGCCCCAGAATCACACGGTAGTGACGTTCCTGACGCTGATGCAGGGCTTCCTGAAGCCGTTGTCGCCTCTAAAGAACTTATTACCGTAACCACTGACCAATTAGTCCTAAAGATTAACCCAGTTGGTGGTGACATTGTTTACTCGGCATTGGTATCGCATAAGCTTGAACTCGATAAAGACGAACCTTTCGTGCTTCTTGAGCAAACTAACGATATCTACTATATCGCCCAAAGTGGTTTGATTGGTCGCAATGGTATCGACAGCAGTGCTAAAGGCCGTGCTCATTTTTCTAGTCAGTCACAGCAATACACTTTAGCTGAAGGCAAAGATACCCTAGAAGTGCCACTTACCTATGTGGCAGACAATGGCGTTACTTATACCAAAGTCTTTGTACTACACCGTGGCAAGTTCAACATAGATGTTGACTACCGTATTAACAATACATCGTCTGAACAGCTTCAAGTGCAGATGTATGGCCAAATCAAGCACAGCATCAAAAAAAGCGAAAGCAGCATGATGATGCCGACTTACCGTGGCTCAGCATTCTCAACACAAGATACGCGCTACGAAAAGTACAGCTTTGAAGATATGGCTGACAAAAACCTAGACAAGAAAACACTGGGTGGTTGGGCTGCGATGCTACAACACTACTTTGTTTCTGCTTGGGTACCACCAGCAAACGATCAAAATACTATCTTCTCTAGCATCAGTGCTGGTGGGTTAGCTAACATAGGTTTCCGCGGCGCGGTATACGATATTGCCCCAGGTGCAAACCAAACCATCAATGCTCAGTTCTATGTTGGTCCTAAGGATCAAGCAGCTCTGTCTGAAATCTCTGAATCACTCAACTTAGTGGTCGACTATGGTTTCTTATGGTGGTTAGCAGTACCTATCTACAAACTATTGATGATCTTCCAATCACTAGTAGGTAACTGGGGTGCAGCGATTATTCTTATCACACTAACCGTACGTGGTTTGTTGTATCCGCTGACTAAAGCACAATACACCTCTATGGCTAAGATGCGTAACCTGCAGCCTAAGCTTGCAGAGATGAAAGAGCGCTTTGGTGATGACCGTCAGAAGATGGGCCAAGCCATGATGGAGCTGTATAAGAAAGAGAAAGTTAACCCTATGGGTGGCTGTCTTCCTATCTTGCTACAGATGCCAATCTTTATTGCGCTTTACTGGGTACTGCTAGAAAGCGTTGAATTACGCCACGCACCATTTATGCTTTGGATTACTGACTTATCAGTACAAGATCCTTACTACGTGATGCCAATCCTAATGGGTATCTCGATGTTCTTGATGCAGAAAATGCAGCCAATGGCACCGACGATGGACCCAATGCAAGTGAAGATGATGCAGTGGATGCCTGTGGTATTTACCGTGTTCTTCCTGTGGTTCCCAGCGGGTCTAGTACTTTACTGGTTAGTCGGTAACTTGGTAGCGATTACACAGCAGAAGATCATCTATGCTGGTTTGGAGAAAAAAGGGTTAAAATAACCTTTAGTTCCAACTGATAAAAGCGGCTGGATACCTTAGGTATTAGCCGCTTTTCTCTTTTATGAAACACCTTATTTTGTCAATTTTATAGGAATCACAGTAATGACAACTGATACGATTGTGGCACAAGCAACCGCGCCCGGACGCGGCGGTGTGGGTATCATCCGTATCTCTGGCGACAAAGCCAGTGACGTCGCCATGTCTGTTTTAGGACATCTACCTAAAACCCGCTACGCCGATTACTGTGATTTTAAAGCCACCGATGGTGAAGTGATTGACCAAGGCATTGCGCTTTACTTTAAAGGCCCTAACTCCTTTACTGGTGAAGATGTGCTTGAGCTTCAAGGTCACGGTGGCCAAATCGTTCTAGATATGTTGATTAAACGGGTCATGGAAGTGAGCGGTGTCCGTATTGCCAAGCCAGGTGAGTTTAGTGAGCAAGCGTTTATGAACGATAAGCTCGACTTAACCCAAGCTGAGGCCATTGCTGACTTAATTGATGCGACCAGTGAACAAGCGGCTAAAAGCGCCTTAAACTCAATGCAGGGGGAATTTTCAACCCAAGTACACGAGCTAGTTGAGCAAGTGACTAACCTGCGTCTGTATGTTGAGGCCGCCATCGACTTCCCAGATGAAGAGGTCGACTTTTTATCCGACGGCAAAATAGCCAGCGCACTCTATAACATCATCAGCAAGCTTGATCATGTGCAAGCAAGTGCCAAGCAAGGTGCAATTATTCGCGAAGGGATGAAAGTCGTCATTGCAGGCCGTCCCAATGCGGGGAAATCAAGTCTACTTAACGCCTTGGCAGGCAAAGAGTCTGCCATTGTGACTGAAATAGCAGGTACTACACGTGATGTATTGCGTGAACACATTCATCTTGATGGTATGCCGCTGCACATTATCGATACCGCAGGTTTGCGTGACACCACAGATACCGTTGAGTTAATCGGTATTGAGCGTGCATGGGCTGAAATCGACACCGCCGACCAAGTATTATTTATGGTTGATGGCACCACAACAGATGCCGTAGACCCTCATGACATCTGGCCAGACTTTATTGAGCGCTTACCCAAAAACTTAGGAATTACCGTGGTACGCAACAAAGCCGACTTAACCGGTGAATCACTCGATACAACCCAGGAACTTGGCCATAAAGTATTCCGTTTGTCCGCCAAAACAGGCTTAGGCGTAGAAGAACTCAAAGCACACCTAAAATCACTTATGGGTTATCAAAGTAACCTTGAAGGTGGCTTTATTGCCCGTAGACGCCATTTAGAGGCCTTAGAGCTTGCGACAAGTCACCTGATGCTAGGAAAAGAGCAGTTAGAGGTTTATGAAGCCGGTGAGTTACTCGCAGAAGAGTTACGCATGTGCCAAATGGCCCTGTCTGAAATTACTGGAAAATTCACGTCTGATGATCTGCTGGGAAAAATATTTAGCTCATTCTGTATAGGTAAATAGTCAAAAATAACCGTTCCAATTTAGGGCATCTAAAAGCTATTCAAACGCACCAAAATAGATGCCCTTAAATATCACGCTACCACAGGCCCTGCGGCACGACAATCGCTCATAATTCAAACAAAAAACAGTCGATCGTATTAAGATCTTGATGCATTTTGGTGCATAAATACCCAAGATCTTGATCAAATTAATCAACAGAGATATCAACAAGTAATTAAAACACTGATCTTATCCACTAAAAAACAACCAAAACTACATATCTATATGTTTTTTAATTGTTTTTTAATTTTATATATCACTACAGCCTTTTGCATCACGATCCAGTTTTAGATCAAATTAAAAAAGTTATACTCAGCAACTTGGATAACTTTTTTAGCTCGATCTACGCCAGATCTAGGTTTCATTTAACGTCAACGACACGACTGGCTTTTTTATACTGTATTTTCCAGCCCTGCCAACGCGGTAATTCCCACCGTTTTGGACCTGTTTTTCGCTGTCCCCCGCCATACTCAAGCAGGACAAATTTTCGCTTAGGAAAGTAGCTCACATTCAGCCTAAGATCGGCCAACACCACTTCAACAGGATAATGCTGATCAAACTCCGCTCGCTGCCAGCTTGGTACACCATTAAACAGTAGATCCTCAGCATCAATCAGCGCAAGATCATCAAAGGTTTCTACTCCCAATGCCAACAGCCGCTCTTCAAGATAGTGATGTAATGCCAAAGGTTGGTCAAAATCAGCCACATCACCAACTAACGGATCTTGATGCTTGCCCAATGCCAGCCAAATATTCCACGCAGCAATATCTCTTGTCAGTTGTAGGCCAAGCCCCTTGAAACTGCGCCCTTCACAAATGCTGCGTACAATCGCTTCAATAGCTTGCTCACCCGAAACTTGCTTACGATAGGTAGCAATAATACGTCCGGCATAGACACGCTCAATCAACACCGCCGCATCATCAGCCTGCTCTTTATTACTTGCTAATCTTTCCTCACCCAATTTCGCGTCCAGTAACGTATCAACCGAAACTGGCACCATGCAGGTAGCTAAGTTCAATGTCTGTTTTGCGCCTCGTCCTGCTATAGCAAATTGATCGAACACCACGGCAGCAGTGGGTAATACCTGTTTATCTATGGCAATGTCAAAACGAGAGTCCCGCGCAATTTGCACCTCGCTAAAGCCATTCCCCAATGCTTGCGGGCGTTTTTCTCGGCGTATAAATGCCAATGAAGGCAACGCATCAATCGCTGCTAAACACCAACGCTGCCTTAATATACTGTCGGATAACTCATTTACATGACTGCTGGGTAAATTGAGCACCTCTCTTATCTGCTTAGCCAACATACGAGCTTCCTTGAGCAAGCTAATATTTGCATCGGTGAGCGATAGCCACTCTGGCGCCGCACCACGCAACAGCTTAATCATTAAATAGCCATCACAGCCAAAGGGTTCCCATAACCCAAGTTGTTGCAGGCCAAACTCATCGCTAGGCAATGTATAAACCTGACCTGGTACGGTTAAAGCGGCAGCTAAATCAACCATCAACCCCTTACAGGTATCATCTGGCATCGCACTAATTAAGTGGGCAAATTGGGTATCGATGGGGAGTGGGAATAGCTTTCTACCATGAGTAGTAACTTGGCCAGCGTTATCAATCGCTGTCATCGACAATAATTGCTGTGTCGCCTTAGTTAACGACTTCTCAGGTAATTGATCGACAAAAGGCAGTCTTGACAACAGATAACCGCTGCAAGCAGCCGCAAGCATTGGCTCCACCAACTCCTCTCTTTGCAATTCTGGCGGAGTTATCGCCTCGAGCGGTGCGCCTTTGCCCCATAAACGAATACAGATCCCGGCTTGTACCCGCCCCGCTCTACCAAGCCGTTGTTCGCTGCTGGCTTTTGAGATTCGTGCTAACGACAACACAGTACGGCCATTCCGTTGATGTGTGCGGCGCTCAAGGCCCGAGTCAACCACGGCTGTCACCCCGGGAATCGTCAACGAGGTTTCTGCCACATTGGTGGCAAAGATCACCCGTTGATGCAAAGTCTCAGATAATATTGCTTGTTGCTGTTTAGCATCGATACCACCATGTAATCCCAGTAGTTCAAGGGATTCATGCTTGGCTAATAAACTATGGCAGGTCTGCAGACAAAGTTGGATCTCCCGCTTACCCGGTAAAAACACCAAGATGTCACCCCTGGTTTCCGCGAGTAGCGTTTCCACAGCATATTTTACGTTTTTATCAATATCACGCACATCGGCAAGATGATGACTCTCTGCAGATTGGTACCTTAGTTCCACGTGAAACCTTCGCCCTTCGGCTTGTAATCTGGCAGCTTTATTTCCATGACTATCTGTTAAATAGTTAGCTAAACGCTCGCCGTCAATGGTAGCAGAGGTGATAACTAAACGATGCTTGTCAGCGCTTTTAAGCAATGCCAACAGCAGATCAGTGTCCCAGCGACGCTCATGAAACTCATCGATAATAATGGTATCAAAACAGACTAACCCAGCTTTATCCCCCAACTCATTGTTGTCAGTATCTTCGGCATTAGCAGAGAGCCAGCGCAATGCAATACCGGGCGTTACAAACGCAATATCCGTCTGTTCATTCACCGTAGAGTCAAAGCGAATAGCGTAACCTACCTGTAAGTGAGTCTGTTTGGCGACAAAGTCGGCCAGGGCTAAACAGGCCACCCGCCTAGGCTCTATCACCAACACCCGTTGAGCCTTCCCCTCTGTATTAGTCTCAGCACACCAAAGTGGTAAACGAGTCGATTTCCCCGAACCTGTATCAGACTCCACCACCATGTGATGGTGCTTTATAGCTAGTTTAAACTCACTATAGAGCTTATCTATCGGCAAACTGGGCAAAGAAAACGCGGTGACTGAAGAGTTAGGCATGATTTAGCGACGATGATTAGCGATGAGTACAATGATAACGCGTCAATAGATAAATGGGGCAACTTTAACGCCAAGCTTAAACTCTCACATAAAAGCCGTTACAGATTCAACCGATAGGCCTGTAATCAAAGTAGCTTGTAATCAAAGAACTTGCGTTTATCAGGCCCACTGGCATTAGTGCTAACTTTATTAGGGTGCTTATACTCATCCCAACTCGCCACATTACGACCACGATTAAGGTGCGGAAACCCCTCTCTTTCAATGCCACTGTGCATGGATTCATCTATGGACAGCTCGCCACTGAAGTTTAAATCGCTGGCTAAAAATTGACGCAATTGAGGTAAACTATCTGGCTGGCTGATATCGATACAGATAAACTTATTTATGTTAGATTGTTTAAAATAATCAATTACTTGCTTTTTATGGCTAAGGTAACTACGCACCAAATGTTCAGCATCCAAGGGATTATCAATGCCGTTCACATCAAAACTATGATTAAAACTTCGTTTTAATATTGGATGAAACTTGCCAGTCTTATTATCTAAATGCACCATCATGCGGCTAAGTAGCATCTGCATCGATGGCACCCAAGCATCTAAGGCCCGCTCCAAATAAACAAATTTTGCATTGGGATAGAGCTGGTGTAATTGCCTATAGTCACTAAAGCATGGCGCATCAGACACCACATCAGCCAACTCAAACGCCTGCTTAGTAAATGCCTGATGCGCCACCTTATAGCCCATCTCTAACAAAGCCACACTGACACTCGTTGTCCCAGTTCTTGGCAGGCCGATGATGAAGATTTTGTGACTATTACAATCAAACTTAGTGATCAATTTCTACTGTCTCTAATAAATTAAAGTAATAAAATAAAGGGATACTAACAGGGTTAAAACTCAGTAAATTAATAGATAGTATATATTAATCAACAAAATAATCGGCTATCTTTGATGATAACCAAAAATCCTAATGAGAAGTAATAATGACAGAACGTCGCCCATGGTCACGGAATGACTTACTGGTAGCATTCTATCTATATAATAAAACATCATTTGGAAAAATCAGCGCTCGAAATCCAGAGATAATAAAAGTATCTAACCTTTTAAATCGAACTCCTTCTTCTCTATCAATGAAAATGGCCAATATAGCCAGTTGTGATCCAATGATCCAAGAGTCTGGCCGCAATGGACTAAAAGGAGCATCGAAAGCTGACAAGGATATGTGGGCAGAGATGTCTACCGATTGGGAAAATTTTTATATCACAAGTGTTGAAGCATTCCTTACTATCGCCAATAAACATGAAGAAAGTGAATCAACAGATAGCAACTTCATCGGCCGCGAAAGATTAGTTCAATCAAAGGCCCGTATCGGACAAAACCAATTCCGCCAGATAATACTGAGTTCTTATAATGATAAATGCTGTATTACAGATTTGAGTATTCCTAAATTATTGGTCGCGAGCCACATTATGCCTTGGAGTGTTAAGCCAAGTGAACGATTGAATCCGTGTAATGGATTGTGCCTATCGAGTATTCATGACAGTGCTTTTGACCAAGGTCTGCTCACACTCAACTCAAATCTAGAAGTCGTGTTATCGAGCAAACTACTACATCAAAATAATCCATTTGTGGATTACTGCTTTAAACAATACGAGGGAAAATCTATTACCCTTCCAACTAAATTTATTCCAAAAGAAGAGTTCTTAGCCCATCACCGCACAGAGATATTTCAGCAATAACAACGGATCAATAAGCCCATATACATTGATCAACTCACAGATGTTTAGCATAAATAAATGAGTAACGTTATCAATTAACTGCACCGTTCGCTAACACCGTAAACCTACCCTGCCAGTGATTAATGGTTTTAAACGCCACATCACTTTCATTTCTAATCGATCGCTGTAAAATCCGCGCCTTGTTTTAATCTCAAACCTTAAGCAGCCTATTTTTGATGATCGATCTCAATCTACTGCCACTCTATTTAACCAGTGTTATCGCCCTGCTCTTTATTCCTGGTCCGGATATGTTGCTGATCGCCAGCTCGAGCCTGAGTTATGGCAAAAAAGTCGGTGTCTACGCCAGCTTTGGCAATGCAACATCGGGGCTTATTTTGACATTATTGGCAGCAATGGGCGTATCGGCATTAATTGCTATGAATCCTATCGCACTAGAACTGCTGCGTGTTTTAGGCGGCGCCTATCTATTAAAGATGGGCTGGGATTGTATTCGCGCCAGTGCAGCCGACGCGCCGCAAATAGAGCAAAATAACAATCTTGCTAAGCTGCTCTATCGCCGCGCGGTAATGAGTAATCTACTCAACCCTAAAGCATTGATCTTTTTTGTACTGTTTCTACCGCAATTTGTCTCGACTCAACTAAATGCCAGCTCGGGTGAGCAGATGCTAGCATTAGGACTGCTGTTAAACGTAATGGGATTACTGTTTAATCTATTGCTGGTGGCTATGGTTGGGACGTTAGGTAAACCATTATTAAATAATGAAAAGTTTAGAACGTATCAAAACAAATTTATGGGCGTTATCTTTTTTGCCTTAGCGCTGTGGCTATTGGCCTCACAAGTACAAAGCATTAACTAGTGCCTAATGCTGATAGTAAAGACAGCACTAAAAAGAGTGCAAAAATGGCTACAGAAAATGTTCTTCGTAGCCATATTCAATCCAACCTATTCCTAGCATACAGCACTGATATTCAGCACTTTTCTCTATCTGCACCGTATTCAACAATGGTGTCACGATACAGTTTAAGTAGGACTTGATCTTTTACCGCTACACCGATCCGTTGATGCGCATTATCTTGCCAGTCATCATGCAAGTATTTTCGACCATCATACTTTTGCATTGTGTGCCCTTCTGCTGGGCCATCAGTCACCACCCGTATAGGCCCTTCACGCAGGGTGAACAGTGTCGGATCGATAACATAGGCGATTGCCGATGGATCATGCACATGGCACCCCTCTAGTCCCACCTTTTCTGAGTAGAATTTGAGGTAATAACGGCTAATATCCCAGATGAATTGACCCACTTCGCCCGCATCATCACGCAATTGATCTAAATATTCACGGGTAAAGAAGCTCTCTTCGGTGACATCTAAACCAATGACCACCACTGGCCATGATGCGGTAAATACCTTGTCTGCGGCATGGGGATCGTCATGAATATTGGCCTCAGCATACGGAGTGACATTGCCACGATGACCGTTAACACCAAATGCCCCACCCATCACGACCACCTCTTTAACAAGAGATACTATTTCGGGTTCAGCCTCTAAAGCCAATGCCAAGTTAGTCAGTGGCCCCACTGCGACTAAAGTGATTTCACCAGGTTCAGCGTTAACCGCATCGATAATATATTGGTACGCTGGACGGGGGTCGGCTTGGGCGGTTAATGCCTTTGGTGCATGCACATCACCAAAACCCGTTTCACCATGTACCACTACGGTTGGGCCCACTGGAGGCCGAACGATTGGTTTGGCCGCACCTTTAGCCACATCAGCACTGAAACCATATTTTTGTTTTAAAAATAATGCATTATGTGTCGCGTTATCAATAGTGGCATTGCCATATACCGTAGTAATCGCCTTAAGTTCAATCGCTGGGTGCGCCTGGGCAAACAGTATTGCCATGGCATCATCAATCCCTGGATCTGTATCGAGTATTATTTTATTTATCATTATCTAATGTCCCGCAGTCGCTCAATAAATGGGAAAAATCTGTAGCCCAAGATACCTCTAGTTTGCCAAAACTTATGTGATAATGCTTTTATCCGTGATGATCAAACCAATAAAAATCGCACTTTTACCTATATATTGCCAAGCCCCCTCATTGAGCTATACCCACCTCAAATGTGACCCCAAAACCGTAGCGATTACGTATATACTCAATTAATCGCCTAGTAGACACTCATTTTTATGTTAGATAAAAGCCAACTTAGTCCAACAATTAAACCACTCAATCAACAAGCTGAGATTGAAAAGTTTGATGCACTAGCCGCAGAATGGCGCGATCCCAACGGCAAATTCAAACATGTTTTGGCCTTTAATCAGACACGTTTAACCGCCATTGAAGACGCCATTGCGCTGCATTTTGAGCGCGATCTTAATCAAGACATTCCCTTTCAAGGACTGAGGATCTTAGATATTGGGTGCGGTGTAGGCTTACTATGTGAACCCTTAGCAAGCCAAGGCGCTGACGTAACCGGTATCGATGCCAGTGCTTACAACATTCGCTTAGCGCAGCAACATGCAAAGAACTGGTCTATAAAAGTTGAATATAAACATTGTCTTGCAGATGATTTACTCAATGATGAGCAAGAGTATGATGTGATTTTAAATACAGAGGTTATTGAGCATGTTGAAGATAAGCATCAGCTGATAGAGATCTGTTGTGATGTCTTGGCACCGGGCGGACTATTAGTCATGGCCACGCTGAACCGCACCGTTAAATCCTACTTAATCGCCATTATTGGTGCTGAATATGTAATGGGTTATCTACCAAAGGGAACCCATGATTGGCAGCACTTTGTTAAACCACAAGAGATAAGCCAGCAACTCAATGCTAAAGGACTAAACACCTTATCGGTTGAAGGAATTAAATTTAATCCATTAATAAATAAGTGGAAAATAACAAAAGAAACAAGCGTTAACTATCTGCTTTATGCGGAAAAACCTACCTAAAGACAGCCCAGCTATTTACCATACTGCCGTTAAATCGCAGGCTATAACGTGGGCAAATTGGCTTTTAAATGCCTTATATATAGCTAAAGCGGTTTTGTAGGCATGTCGACAGTTCCAGTAAAGCAACAAGACCACAAGCACTTTTTACCTTATGATTGGGCCATTATCTCATCGACTTTTTGCAATATTGATCCGCTAAGATCGCGTTTAGCAATGTAAAGATGAGCAATTACCTCCCCCAAAATTTAGGAAATCAGATGGCAAAAATAGAACTTTTAGTCGGTACCACCTTGGGCAGTGCCGAGTATGTTGCCGATGAATTAGCGGCACAATTAGAGGCTGGTGACCATGAAACTCAGGTTCATTTAACCCCTGAATTGAGTGATATTGACCCTAAAAGCTTGTGGTTAATCGTCTCTTCAACTCATGGTGCAGGCGACCTACCAGACAATATCCAGCCATTTTTTGAAGAAATAGAGGCGAAAAAGCCCGATCTCAGCCGTACCAAATTTGCCTTATGTGCGATCGGTGATTCAAGTTACGACACTTTCTGCCAAGGCCCAGAAAAATTAGTTGAAGCGATAGAAAACTGCGGTGCACAAGTCTATGTGGATAAGATCCAGATCGATGTGCAATACGATCCAATCCCTGAAGAACCCGCCCAAGCTTGGTTATCGAGCTGGCAAGATCTACTTTAACGATCTATTTAAGGTATAACCCTCTTAACAACCCACAGATTAGATCTACTTTATCCACATATTACGATCTTAAATGATAAATATGTGGATAAGCTATTATTTGATCATGATCTAACTCTGTATTATTCACTGTCCGATCCGACCAAAGATCCACCTTGTGGATAAGTAGGCGATCTATCCCCAAGCTTATGCCAATAAGATCGCCAACAGATCACAGGATCAGGATCGTGCTAACTATTGATTCTAATAATGAATTAGAGTTATCCACCGAAAACAGCGATCCTAATAGTAAACATAATAAAGAATCTATATAAAGATCTTAAGATCTATTAAGCAGATCCACTTGAGATCGAAAGGCCTAAATTGATCTTTCACCAAAGGTCTTCCAAGTGCTAAAATACTCGGCTACTCGATGAGTAATTGATCGATAGCTAAATCAATTTCTACTTTTAACTTTGATACGGTTTTATTTAAGGTACTGTGATGCATTTTCATGAGCGGTTTGATGTAATTGTTGTTGGTGGTGGTCATGCCGGAACCGAAGCAGCATTGGCATCTGCTAGAATGGGGTCAAAAACACTGTTGTTGACCCACAACATAGATACCTTAGGACAGATGTCCTGTAATCCCGCTATTGGTGGTATTGGTAAAGGCCATTTGGTCAAAGAGATTGATGCCTTAGGCGGTGCTATGGCGATTGCAACTGACCATGCAGGTATTCAGTTTAGAACGCTTAACTCAAGCAAAGGGCCAGCGGTTAGAGCAACACGTGCACAAGCCGATCGTGCGTTATATCGTGCTAAGATCCAGCAGATTTTACAAAACCAGCCTAATTTACGACTTTTCCAGCAGTCTGTAGACGATCTGATTGTTGAAAACGATCGTGTTATTGGTGTTGTTACCCAAATGGGACTCGCCTTCGAGGCTCCTGCAATCGTGCTAACCGCAGGCACTTTCCTCAGTGGTAAGATCCATATTGGTTTAGAAAATTACAGCGGTGGACGCGCAGGTGATCCACCATCTATCTCATTGGCACAACGATTACATGAATTACCTATTCGAGTTGGTCGTTTAAAAACGGGCACTCCACCACGTATTGATGCCAATACAATTAATTTTGATCTGATGACTGAGCAAAAAGGTGATGATCCATTGCCTGTGATGTCATTTATCGGTGATGTCAAAGACCATCCGCGTCAGGTGAGCTGTTTTGTCACCCATACCAACGAGCGTACCCACGATATTATTCGTGGTGGACTCGACAGAAGCCCTATGTACTCAGGGGTCATTGAAGGGATCGGTCCACGATACTGTCCATCGATTGAAGATAAGATTAATCGTTTTGCTGATAAGTCTTCACACCAAATTTTTATTGAACCTGAAGGGCTTAATACCAATGAGATCTACCCTAATGGTATCTCTACCAGTTTACCTTTCGATGTGCAGTTAAACTTAGTCCGTTCTATTCAAGGTATGGAAAACGCTGAGATTATTCGTCCTGGTTACGCGATTGAATATGACTATTTCGATCCTCGCGATCTTAAAAATTCTTTAGAAACCAAAGCTATTAGCGGTTTATTCTTTGCCGGACAAATTAACGGTACTACGGGTTATGAAGAAGCGGGTGCCCAAGGCTTACTTGCGGGGATGAATGCTTCCCTGCAAGTGCAAGGCAAAGATGCTTGGTCTCCTCGTCGTGATGAAGCCTATTTAGGCGTGTTGGTCGATGATCTGTCGACGCTAGGCACCAAAGAACCCTACCGTATGTTCACTAGCCGTGCTGAATACCGTCTACTGCTCCGTGAAGACAATGCCGATCTGCGTTTAACCGAGAAAGGCCGTGAGATTGGTTTGGTTGACGATGAGCGCTGGGCGAAATTTAATGCTAAGCGTGAAGCCATTGAGCTTGAGTTGCAGCGGTTACGTAGTCATTGGGTGCACCCAAATTCACCATTGGTCGATGAACTTAATCCACATCTCAATACGCCTATTACTCGTGAGGCTACCTTCGAAGAGTTATTGCGTCGCCCAGAACTCGATTATCCCAAACTGATGGGGATCGAAGGCTTTGGCCCGGCGATTGAGGATCAACGCGCTGCCGAGCAGGTGCAGATTCAGGTTAAGTACTCAGGTTATATTCAGCGTCAGCAAGATGAGATCGACAAAGCGATTCGTCATGAAAAAACCTTAATGCCACAAAATCTTGATTATCAAGAAGTGCCAGGTTTATCAAACGAAGTGATCGCCAAATTGAATGATCATAAGCCTGAGACCATAGGTCAGGCATCACGGATCTCTGGGATCACTCCTGCTGCGATTTCAATACTGCTTGTTCACCTTAAAAAGCGTGGCTTGTTAAGAAAGAGCGCCTAATCACAGGTTTTATCTATTTTTAACTCAGATGGGAGGTCTTTGGACTTCCCATCTGAGCCTCTCAGCTTCATAATATCCGATTGTTTACCGAGGATACGTCTGTGTTATCAGCCCAACTAGATACCTATTTGGCCGAAATTGATTTAGCGGCTACCCCAGAGCAAAAGCAACAGTTGCTCGATTTTGTCGCCATGTTAGCTAAGTGGAACAAGGCTTATAACCTCACATCGGTAAGAGATCCTGAGCAGATGTTGATCCGTCACATCATGGATAGCCTAGCTGCAAGCAAGCATTTAGTGGGCGAACGCTTTATTGATGTTGGCACTGGACCTGGATTGCCTGGTATTCCATTGGCCATCATGAACCCTGATAAAACCTTTGTGCTGCTTGATAGTTTAGGTAAACGGATTCGTTTTCAAAAGCAGGTTCAGTTTGAACTTGGGATCAATAATATCAGCTCTGTTGAAAGCCGTGTTGAAGCCTATCAACCTGAAGAGTTATTTGATGGTGTACTCAGCCGCGCATTTGCATCGATTCAAGATATGCTGCATTGGTGTCATCATCTGCCAAAAGAGAGCGGTTGTTTTTATGCATTGAAAGGTCAGTTAAGTGATGAAGAGATGGCGCACTTGCCTCACGGATTTGCCGTTACTGATGTGTTCCAATTACATGTACCTCGTCTCGATGAACAGCGCCATTTGTTAAGAGTGGTCAAAAACTCAGCGGTATAAGTCGCTTTTGAGTTGCATTATTTAACCAGTTCAAGCAATTTGATAGATTATTAAGCGTATCGAATTAGCTAACGTGATAGACAGGATAATATTGTGGGTAAAGTCATAGCCGTAGCTAACCAGAAAGGTGGCGTCGGAAAAACAACAACTTGTGTGAATTTAGCTGCTTCTTTGGCTGCCACAAAGCGCAAAGTGTTACTTATCGATCTTGATCCTCAAGGTAATGCAACCATGGGCAGTGGCGTCGACAAATACAGCGTCGAAAATACCGCTTATGAGTTGCTTGTTGAAGAGAAAAGTTTTGATGAGATCGTTTACCGAGATACTGCTGGTAAGTACGATCTGATTGCTGGCAATGGTGATGTTACTGCGGCTGAGATCAAGTTAATGGAGTTTTTTGCTCGCGAAATTCGCTTGCGCAATGCCCTCGCACCAATTAAAGATGATTACGATTTTATCTTTATCGACTGCCCGCCTTCGCTCAATATGTTAACGGTAAACGCTATGTCGGCTGCCGATTCAATTTTGGTGCCTATGCAGTGTGAGTATTACGCGCTGGAAGGGTTAACCGCTTTGATGGATACCATCAGTAAGCTGGCGTCTATGGTTAATCCAGGACTCTCTATCGAAGGGATCTTACGTACTATGTACGATCCACGTAATCGACTAGCTAATGATGTCTCTGATCAACTCAAACAGCATTTTGGCGATAAAGTTTATCGTACCGTGATCCCTCGTAACGTTAGACTGGCTGAAGCCCCAAGTTTTGGTGCGCCAGCCATGTATTATGATAAGTCTAGCGCAGGTGCTAAGGCCTACCTTGCGTTAGCGGGTGAAATTATTAGACGTGCAGAGCAACATTCAAAGTTAGAGCAAGCTTAAGGAAAAACAGATGACCCCTAAAAAACGCGGCCTAGGCAAAGGATTAGATGCACTGTTAAGTACAAGCCATGCGGCGGCTAACAGTGTGTCGGCGCAAGATGCTGCAAGCAATGGTGCTGAAGAGCTGAAGATGATTGCGGTGGATCTGTTGCAACCAGGTAAGTACCAGCCACGTAAAGATATGTCGCCAGAAGCACTTGATGAGCTTGCTGAGTCTATTCGTACCCAAGGGATCATTCAGCCTATCGTTGTGCGTCGCGTATCGGATAAGGGATATGAAATCATTGCTGGTGAGCGTCGCTGGCGTGCGTCGCAATTGGCTAAGCTTGAAAAAGTTCCCTGTATCATTAAACAAGTTCCTGACGAATCGGCTGTCGTCATTGCGTTGATTGAAAATATCCAGCGTGAAGATCTTAATGCGATGGAAGAAGCGATTGCGTTAAATCGTCTAATTGAAGAGTTTGATTTGACGCATCAGCAAACCGCTGATGCGGTGGGTAAATCCCGTGCGACCGTCTCTAATCTACTGCGTTTAAATGGCCTGAATGAGCCGGTAAAGCGTATGTTGGAGTATGGTGATATCGATATGGGTCATGCGCGAGCCTTGCTTGCCATTAACGGTGACGAGCAAACTAATCTAGCTAGATTAGTAAGTGCGAAAGAACTAACCGTTCGTGAAACTGAACGATTAGTTAATAAAACCTTAAATCCACCTGAAGTCGTCGATAAACCGGCAAAAGATCAAGATGTCACCCGTCTAGAGAGCCAATTAATTGAAAAATTAGGTGCCAAAGTTTCTATTACTCATAATAAAAAAGGTAAGGGAAAATTGGTAATTAACTATCAAAATTTGGCTGAATTGGATGGTATCATTGGGAAAATCCGCTAAATTCTCTAAGTTAACGTAATATTATGTAACTTTGTGACATCTGTTAATCTTCCACTTTTAGACTTTTGGCGTAGTTCACGTTAAAAGTCTCCTTTTTCCTCACCTTAAACTTGCTTTGAATGGCCGAAAAGGTATACTTTCGCAAGCTTTTTGTACCTCAACATTGTCCGGCGTTTTGTAGTCCGGTCATAGAAACAAAAAGTATGAATGCGGAGAAGATGAATTGAGCAAGGTTTTAGCACGTCGTGGCCGGTGGTCTGCCTATAAGTTGGTTATGATGCAGGCGGCGGTGGCTGGGGGTGTTTCGATTGTCTTTTTCGCCGTGTGGGGAGCTCAGTATGGACTATCTGCCTTGGCAGGTGGCGCTATCGCTGTACTCCCTAATTTTGTATTCGCGACCCTCGCTTTTTCCCATACGGGAGCAAGTTCAGCAGGAAAAGTTATGAAAACTTTTTACTGGGGGGAAGCGGTAAAGTTGCTGTTAACCATAGCTATGTTTTCGCTAGCTTTTATCAATCTTAAGGTTGTATTTATGCCGCTTTTTGTTTGTTATGTCGCTGCGTTAATTGTGCATTGGACAGCTCCTTTATACTTCAAGCAAAGTAAAGTGGGATGAATCATGGCTGCAACTGGTGAAGCGTTAACACCGCAGGGCTATATCCAGCACCACCTTACCAACTTAAGTGTTGGTGAAGGCTTCTGGACATGGCACATTGATTCGTTGTTCTTTTCGGTTGGGCTTGGTGTTCTATTCTTGTGGCTATTCCGCAGCGTTGGTAAGAAGGCTACAACAGGCGTTCCTGGCAAACTTCAGTGTTTTGTCGAGATGATTGTTGAGTTTGTCGATTCTAGCGTGAAAGAAACCTTCCATGGCCGCAATCCTGTTATTGCTCCGTTGGCATTAACGATTTTTGTTTGGGTATTCATGATGAACTTCATGGATATGGTTCCAGTTGACTGGATCCCATCACTGGCAGCTGCTGCTGGTATCCCTTACATGAAAGTTGTACCAACGACAGACTTAAACATTACCTTTAGCTTAGCTATTGGTGTGTTCTTGCTGATTATTTACTACAGCATTAAAGTCAAAGGCGTATCAGGCTTTGTTAAAGAATTGACGCTACAGCCGTTTAACCATAAGGCAATGATACCCGTCAACCTCCTATTAGAGTCAGTTACCTTAATTGCTAAGCCAATCTCATTGGCATTACGTCTATTTGGTAACTTGTACGCAGGTGAGTTGATCTTCATCCTTATTGCGCTGATGTATGGTGCTAACATGGCGTTATCTGCCCTAGGTGTAACACTGCAACTAGGTTGGTTAATCTTCCATATTTTGGTTATCACTCTGCAAGCGTTTATCTTCATGATGCTTACGATCGTGTATCTAAGCATGGCTCATGAAGATCATTAAGGGTTGCTGAAGAAATTTTTTTAAGCTAAATCACTAACTAACTAAAGATTTAGAATACTGGAGATAGAGATGGAAACTGTATTAGGCATGACAGCTATCGCTGTTGCTCTACTGATTGGTATGGGTGCTCTTGGTACCGCTATCGGTTTCGGCCTACTAGGTGGCAAGTTCTTGGAAGGCGCTGCGCGTCAACCAGAAATGGCTCCTATGCTACAAGTTAAGATGTTCATTGTTGCTGGTCTATTGGATGCGGTAACCATGATCGGTGTAGGTATTGCACTATTTATGCTGTTTACTAACCCACTGGGTGCAATGCTGTAATCAACGCTTCTGTCTTTAATCTAAATAGGAGGCTGTTGTGAATATCAACGCTACCCTAATCGGTCAGACGGTTGCCTTTATTATCTTCGTGTGGTTCTGCATGAAGTTTGTTTGGCCCCCTTTGATGAATGCCATCGAAGAGCGTCAAAAAAAGATAGCCGACGGTCTAGCTGATGCTGATCGTGCTGTAAAAGACCTTGAGTTGGCGCAGGCGAAAGCCACCGACCAACTAAAAGAAGCTAAGGCAACTGCTAACGAAATCATTGAGCAAGCTAATAAGCGTAAAGCTCAGATTGTCGATGAGGCCAAAGCCGAAGCAGACGCTGAGCGAGCTAAAATTATCGCTCAGGGTAAAGCAGAAATTGAAGCTGAACGTAATCGCGTGAAAGAGGACTTGCGTAAGCAAGTTGCTTCTCTAGCCATCGCTGGTGCTGAGAAGATCCTTGAGCGTTCGATTGATGAAGCCGCCCACAGTGACATAGTTAATAAACTAGTTGCTGAAATTTGATAAGGGAGTTGAGTTATGGCTGAAATAACCACCATCGCTCGTCCTTACGCAAAGGCAGCGTTTGACTTTGCTATTGAGAAAAATGCAGTAGATAGTTGGGCAGAAATGCTTAACTTTGCCGCCATAGTTAGTGAAAACGAAACTATGAAGCCGCTACTGTCTGGCGCTTTAGCCAGTAACCAGCTTGCAGAGCTTTTTATTAAAGTTTGTGGTGAGCAGGTCAATGAGCAAGGTCAAAACCTGTTAAAGGTAATGGCTGAAAACGGTCGTTTGGAAGTACTACCTGCTGTAAGTGAACTCTTTCATGAGTTCCGCAATGAGTGGGCAAAAGAGGTTGAAGCAAATGTTGTTTCTGCCACTGAGCTTAACGCAGAGCAACAGCAGCACATTAGTGCTTCTCTAGAGAAACGTCTCACACGCAAAGTTAAGCTGAATTGCAGCGTAGATGCCAGCCTTGTTGCTGGTGTAATTATCACGGCAGGCGACCTAGTCATTGATGGCTCGGTCAGCGGTAAACTAAACCGTCTGTCTGAAACGCTGCAGTCGTAATTGGGAGTTTGAGCATGCAACTGAATTCCACTGAAATCAGCGATCTGATTAAACAGCGGATCGAGCAGTTCGAAGTCGTTAGTGAAGCTCGCAACGAAGGTACTATCGTTGCAGTAAGTGACGGCATCATCCGCATCCACGGCCTAGCCGATGTTATGCAAGGTGAAATGATCGAACTGCCTGGTAACCGTTTCGCAATCGCGTTGAACTTAGAACGTGATTCTGTCGGTGCCGTAGTTATGGGTCCTTATGCCTCTTTGGCAGAAGGTCAAAAAGTTAAAACAACTGGTCGTATTTTGGAAGTTCCAGTTGGCCGTGGTCTATTAGGCCGTGTAGTCAACACATTGGGTCAACCAATCGACGGTAAAGGACCTATCGACAACGATGGTTTCTCTCCTGTTGAAGTTATCGCACCAGGTGTTATTGAACGTAAGTCAGTAGATCAACCAGTGCAAACTGGTTATAAAGCCGTTGACTCTATGATCCCTATCGGTCGTGGACAACGTGAATTGGTAATTGGTGACCGTCAGACTGGTAAAACAGCGCTAGCGATCGATGCCATTATCAATCAAAAAGACTCTGGCATTAAGTGTGTATACGTAGCAGTAGGCCAAAAGGCTTCTACCATTGCTAACGTAGTTCGCAAACTTGAAGAGCACGGCGCATTGGCTAATACCATCGTTGTTGTTGCAACCGCTTCTGAAGCAGCTGCACTACAATATTTGGCGCCATATTCTGGCTGTTCAATGGGTGAATACTTCCGTGACCGCGGTGAAGACTCACTAATCGTCTATGATGACCTGTCTAAGCAAGCAGTTGCTTATCGTCAGATCTCATTGCTACTAAAGCGTCCTCCAGGACGTGAAGCATACCCAGGCGACGTTTTCTATCTTCACTCACGTCTACTAGAACGTGCTTCACGTGTAAACGTTGAGTATGTTGAGAAGTTCACTAAAGGCGAAGTTAAAGGCCAAACTGGTTCTCTAACAGCATTGCCAATTATTGAAACTCAAGCTGGTGACGTATCTGCATTCGTACCGACCAACGTAATTTCGATTACCGATGGTCAGATCTTCCTTGAAACTGACCTATTTAACTCAGGCCTACGTCCTGCTGTTAACCCTGGTATTTCAGTTTCTCGTGTTGGTGGTGCGGCGCAGACTAAGATCATCAAGAAACTGTCTGGTGGTATCCGTACCGCACTAGCACAGTATCGAGAGCTTGCGGCGTTCTCTCAGTTTGCATCTGATCTTGATGATGCAACTCGTGCTCAGCTTGAGCATGGTGAGCGTGTTACCGAACTTATGAAGCAAAAGCAATACGCGCCAATGAGCGTAGCTGATCAGTCTGTGTCTATTTTCGCAGCTGAAAAAGGTTACCTAAAGGCCGTTGAGCTTAACAAGATCGGTGACTTCGAAGCTTCTTTGCTCTCTTACATGAACAGCGAGCATGCTGACCTAATGAAATCTATCAATGATACTGGCGATTATAATGCTGATATCGAAGGTAGTTTGAAGGCTGGCCTCGACAAGTTCGTAGAAACCCAAACCTGGTAAAGACACAGAGGTGTCTTAAGACACCTCAGGTCCAGATTGGAGAGTAAAGATGGCCGGCGCTAAAGAGATTAAAACCAAGATCGCGAGTGTTCAGAACACTCAGAAGATCACATCTGCGATGGAAATGGTTGCAGCCAGCAAAATGCGCAAAGCGCAGGACCGCATGGCAGCGAGCCGTCCATATGCAGAAAATATGCGTAAGGTGATCGGTCACGTGGCGCAAGGTTCTCTCGAATATAAGCATCCATATTTGGAAGTGAGAGAAGCTAAGCGAGTTGGTTATATTGTTGTATCAACCGACCGTGGTCTTTGTGGTGGTCTGAACGTTAACCTTTTCAAAAAGGTTATCGCAGACGTGAAGAAGCAACGTGAAGCCGGCGCAGAAGTTGAATTCTGCCCAATTGGCGCACGTAGCGTACAATTCTTCTCAAGCTTTGGTGGACAGGTATCTGCTTCTGCTTCAGGTCTAGGTGACGCTCCGTCGTTAGCTGACTTGATCGGTACAGTACGTGTGATGCTAGAAGCTTACAACGAAGGCAAGCTAGACCGTCTGTATGTGGTATTTAACAAGTTTGTTAATACCATGAGTCAGACGCCTGTGATCGAACAGCTGCTACCTTTGCCTAAGTCGGAAAACGATGAGATTTCTCATCACTGGGATTACCTGTACGAGCCTGATCCAAAAGAACTTTTGGATACCTTATTGGTTCGTTATGTTGAATCTCAAGTGTATCAAGGTGTTGTCGAAAACATCGCATCTGAACAAGCAGCCCGTATGGTTGCTATGAAAGCTGCGACAGACAATGCTGGTGATCTTATCAGTGACTTGCAGTTGGTCTACAACAAAGCCCGTCAGGCTGCGATTACGCAGGAACTGTCGGAAATTGTTTCAGGGGCTTCAGCAGTTTAGGCTGGGTAACGAATAAAAGTTTAGAGGATTAATCATGAGCACAGGTACTGTTGTCCAAGTAATTGGCGCGGTTGTGGACGTTGAGTTTCCACATGATGCCGTACCTCAGGTTTATGACGCTCTAGAGATCAAAAGTGAAGACTTGGTGCTGGAAGTTCAGCAACAACTTGGTGGTGGTGTAGTTCGTACCATCGCTATGGGTACTTCAGATGGTCTGCGTCGTGGTCTTGAGGTAGTAAATACAGGTTCACCTATTTCTGTTCCGGTTGGGGCTGCAACCCTTGGCCGTATCATGAACGTATTAGGTAAGCCGATTGATGAAGCGGGCCCAATTGGTGAAGAAGATCGTTATGAGATTCACCGTGAAGCGCCTTCATATGAAGATCAATCAAACACTACTGAACTTTTAGAAACAGGTATTAAGGTTATCGACCTTGTATGTCCGTTTGCTAAGGGTGGTAAAGTAGGTCTGTTTGGTGGTGCGGGTGTTGGTAAAACAGTTAACATGATGGAACTGATTAACAACATCGCTAAAGCACACTCAGGTTTATCAGTATTCGCTGGTGTAGGTGAGCGTACTCGTGAGGGTAACGACTTCTACTACGAGATGGAAGAGTCTGGTGTTCTCGACAAAGTGGCCATGGTTTATGGTCAGATGAACGAGCCTCCAGGTAACCGTCTACGTGTGGCACTGACTGGTCTAACAATGGCTGAGAAGTTCCGTGACGAAGGTAAAGATGTTCTTTTCTTCGTTGATAACATCTATCGTTACACCTTGGCGGGTACTGAAGTATCTGCACTGCTAGGCCGTATGCCATCAGCAGTAGGTTATCAGCCAACATTGGCTGAAGAGATGGGTGTACTTCAGGAACGTATTACTTCAACTAAGACAGGGTCTATTACCTCTGTTCAAGCTGTATACGTACCTGCGGATGACTTGACGGATCCGTCACCAGCAACAACCTTCGCTCACTTAGATGCGACTGTTGTATTGTCACGTAACATTGCTTCGCTAGGTATCTACCCAGCGGTTGACCCATTGGATTCGACTTCACGTCAGCTAGATCCATTGGTTGTTGGACAAGAGCATTACAACGTAGCAAGTGGTGTACAAACGGTACTACAGCGCTATAAAGAGCTGAAAGATATCATCGCGATTCTTGGTATGGACGAATTATCTGATGAAGATAAGACCACTGTATCTCGTGCGCGTAAGATTGAAAAATATCTTTCTCAGCCTTTCTTCGTAGCAGAAGTATTCACCGGTTCTCCAGGTAAGTACGTTTCTCTAAAAGACACTATCCGTGGCTTTAAGGGACTATTGGAAGGTGAGTTTGACCACATTCCAGAGCAAGCGTTCTACATGGCAGGTTCAATCGACGAAGTTATCGAGCGAGCTAATAAAAAATAATCGAGCCCTAGGCTTGGTATTTTAAGGAGAACGGATGGCAGCCATGACAGTACAACTTGATATAGTAAGTGCAGAAAGTAGCATCTATTCTGGTCTTGTAGCACACCTACAAGTAACTGGTTCAGAAGGTGATTTAGGTATTATGCCTGGTCACGCGCCTTTGCTGACAAATATCAAACCTGGCATGGCGCGCATCGTCAAGCAAGATGGTAAAGAAGAGGTGTTCTATCTTTCGGGTGGTATCCTGGAAGTGCAACCTTCTTCAGTTTCCGTATTGGCTGACGTGGTATTGCGTGCCGAAGAGATTGATGAGCAGGCAGCTGTAGAAGCGAAGCGTCGTGCAGAGGCCCATATGGCTGATGCTGGTGCAGACCTAAACTATGCCGCTGCAGCGATTGAATTAGCTCAGGCTATCGCTCAATTGCGCGTTGTAGAAACCATCAAGAAGAACATTGCCAGATAAGGTTATTGTTTGATGAAAAAAAGCGCCTCATGGCGCTTTTTTTGTGTCTAAAAAAGTTAAAAGCAGCTCCTAGATGCTAGGAAAAACAAAGACGAACGGCCTGCGGCCTAGGGAACGTGACTGCGTCACTTACGGAACGCTACGCTGACGGAAAAGATGGTTCTAGAAAAGTCGTTGCGAACGCTTTGCTGACGGATAATAGAACGCTTGCAAGCTCACTAACGGAAAAGACGAAATAATTTGATTTTTGTAGGTCAGGCTTTAGCCCGTCAATTAAGGGGGGCTAAATTTGTTGTAAGAGCAGGAAAGCCAAGTTAGCGTTGTCGGTATAGCTCTTATAGGACCTAGCAGGAGCGTAGCGACGCTCTAGCCGTGACAGCGTCACGTCCTAGTACCTTTTAGTAGAATCTAATCGCTTGAATTAATTATCGTGATCCGTGTAAGTCTTTAAACCTGATTTGAGTGTTAACCTCTGGCACTCATTTAATGTCTGGGAACTTATCTATGCAACACGTCCTTATTATCGTTAATGACGCCCCTTATGGATCTGAAAGACTCTTTAATGCCCTGCGTCTGGCTATACAGCTCAATGAACAAGAAAGTCCACCAGCACAAGTTAGCTTATTTCTATTATCAGATGCGATCACCGCTGTAATCCCTAAACAAAATCCAAATGAGGGCTATAACATTCAGCAGATGCTGGAGATTTTGATAGCACAAAACAGCCCTGTGAAGTTTTGTGGTTCTTGTATGCATGCTCGTGGGTTAGCGCAACTTAATGTGATTGAAGGTTGCGAAGTGGCTACGATGGATGAACTCGCCCAATGGGTATTAAGTGCAGATAAAACCGTTTCCTTTTAAATATAGTGTGGTGTTGGCTGTAGTCGCTTTTAGGCTACTAATAGCTTAAAATCAGTCCATAAAAATAGACCTCAAATTTACTTTTTACCATTAGGTAGTCTCTCAAGGATTTTTTCATGGCATTGAATGTAGTGATTTTGGCCGCAGGCAAGGGAACCCGCATGCGCTCAGATCTCCCTAAAGTTCTTCATCCTATAGCGCACAAAAGCATGGTTCAACATGTTATCGATACAGCCCATCAGGTAGGCAGTGATGCGATTCAGCTGGTTTATGGTTACGGTGCCGATAAACTGCAAGCAAACCTAGGTGAGCAACAACTTAACTGGGTACTGCAAGCAGAGCAACTGGGGACAGGGCATGCTGTAGCTCAAGCTAATACTCATATTGCTGATGATGATACCGTGCTCATTCTATATGGCGATGTGCCATTAATTCAGGCATCGACGCTCGAGGCGCTACTATCAGCGCGTGAAGCGAATGGTTTGGCTATTTTGACTGTTAATCTGCCCAATCCTACGGGCTATGGTCGTATCGTGCGTGAGGCGGGTAAGGTCATAGGTATTATCGAGCAGAAAGATGCGAATGCTGAGCAGTTAACCATCAATGAGATTAATACCGGCATTATGGCTGCCCCCGGCAAGCAGTTAAAAGAGTGGTTAGGTCAACTGTCATCGGACAATGCCCAAGGTGAATATTACCTTACTGATATAGTGGCTATGGCTCACCGCGATGGTGTGGCGATTACCACTGCACAACCTCAGTCGGCTATCGAAGTGGAAGGCGCTAACAACCGCGTGCAATTAGCACAATTGGAACGTGCCTATCAGGCTCGCGCTGCCGAGAAACTGATGCTTGAGGGCGCAAACCTTAGGGATCCTGCTCGTATCGATATCCGCGGTGATGTTAGCGTGGGCATGGATGTTATGGTCGATGTTAATGTGATATTCCAAGGCAAAGTGACTATCGGTAATAACGTTACTATTGGCGCTGGTGCGATTTTGATTGATTGTGAGATTGGCGATAATGCTGAAATCAAACCTTATTCTATTATCGAAAATGCCAAGCTTGGTATTGAGGCTAGCGCTGGGCCATTCGCTCGCCTGCGTCCCGGTGCCGAATTAAAACGTGACGCCCATATTGGTAACTTCGTAGAGATGAAGAAAGCGGTGTTGGGTGAAGGTTCTAAAGCGGGGCACTTAGCCTATATAGGTGATGCGCAAATTGGTGCTGGGGTAAATATAGGTGCAGGAACCATTACCTGTAATTATGATGGCGCTAATAAACACCTTACCATTATTGAGGACAACGTGTTTGTTGGTAGTGATACTCAGCTTGTGGCACCTGTGACTATAGGCAAGGGGGCAACGCTTGGCGCGGGCTCGACGATTACTCGTGATGTGGCCCCGGATGAATTAGTAATAACTCGTGTTAAACAACGTCATTTATCGGGGTGGGCTCGCCCAGTTAAGAAAAAGAAGTAAATTTCCTTCATTAAAAAAGCGACCTAAGGGTCGCTTTTTTATTGGTTAAGTCTCACTCATTAAGGGGGAGTTATCGACTTTGTTGATGGTGATCTCTTTGCAATGTAAAGAGTGTAAATAAATCTCAAATAAAAACGATTCTCATTTATATTCCTTCCAACTTTGATGTTATTCCCGTTTTTTTGTTGTGAGGTTTTCATGTCTCTTAAAGGTTTTTCGTTTAATTATTCTACTATTGGTTTAGCTGTTTTAGCGGGCATCGCCAGCCTACCTGCTGTTGCCGAAGATGCTGCAGAGAGTGTGGTAACTGCCAATATTGAGCGGATTACTGTTACTGGACGTACATTCAACGATTATAAAGTGGGAGTCGCGTCCGGTGCGATGCGGGGGGATATTGATTTAATGGATACCCCTCAGTCGGTAACTATTATTCCTGACTTTGTTACTGACGAGCAATTAGCGACCAATTTATCGGAAGTCTTAGTCAATGACTCTAGCGTAACGGGTGGCAGCGAAAAGTGGAACCGCCAAGTATTCAATATTCGTGGGTTTGAGTTATCTTCAGGCTCAGGATTCTTAATCAATGGTCAGCAGCAATGGTCTCACTATGTTCAGCCTATTGAGACACTGCAACAAGTTGAAGTACTTAAAGGCCCATCAAGTATGTTATATGGCCAATCTGGCCCTGGTGGATTGATTAACATGGTGACTAAGAAGCCAACCTATGACACGTTTTTCGATGTTGGCTTTGATACTGATGAGCATGGTTCTACTCGTTACCAAATTGATGCTGGCGGCAGTTTGAATGAAGATCAAACAATTCGCTATCGCAGTGTATTAGTTAAACAAGATACGACTTACTGGCGTGAATACCAAGACGGATCGAACCAAGAGCGTGACCGCTGGCTAGGTTACTTAAATCTTGAATTTGATATTACCGATGATCTATTGCTGTCACTTAAATACGATCACACTCAAGACAAGACCGGAATTGATCGCGGTGGTTGGCTTAATAGCGACGGCGAGTTAATCGGTGGCAAAGATATTATTTGGGATATGCCGTGGGCTTTTACTGATAATACGGTATCAAACTTGGGGGCCGAGCTGACTTATCACATCAGTGATGATTGGAAAGTGAAAGCGGGTTATAACGATCAGCAGTTTAATCGTCAGCGTTTAGATTCATCGCCAAGTTTAGCTAAAGGTTCTGAAGATCCATTCAAAGACGGTTATACCATCAGCCCATTCGATCGCTATGATGACTGGCAACATAAGACAGGCTTTATCGACTTTACTGGTGAATTCAGCACTGGCGATATTGATCATCAGTTTCTCATCGGCGCCAATATGCTCGACTACTACTATGGACAGCTAAAAGATGCTGGTGATAAAAACCAAATTGTTATGCCGGGTCAACCCATGCCGAAGCCAGACCTTGATTACCATCGTGATGGTACCCTCTATGAGAGCGAATACAAACACTACGGCTTCTATATCCAGGACCTAGTTACATTAAATGATCAGTGGCAGTTATTAGCTGGTGTGCGTTACGACGAGCAAAAGAAAGACGGGTCGGGTAATAACAGCTACGCCGTGTCACCAAAGTTTGGCGTTATTTATTCGCCAGCGGAAAACGGCAGTATTTATGTTAACTATTCCAAAAGTTTCACCCCGCAAGGGATAGTGAATGATGAGGATGATGTAAATAACGGCATGAATCTCGATCCTGAATATGGCGAGCAATATGAAATAGGTACCAAGTGGGAACTCTTTGATGGCAGTTTATTATTAACCGGTGCCGTATTCGATATTACCGTTTCCAATGTCACCGTCACGCAAGATCTTGAAGTGCCTAATGAAGAGGGTGATAAAACGATTACTAACCAAAGTGGTGAGCAACGCCATAAAGGCTTCGAGATGGGCGCTCAGGGTCAAGTCAGTGATAGCTGGTTTGTCACAGGTTCAATGATGTATTTGGATGCGGTTTATGACACCGCAGATGCATTAGACGGTAAGACGCCAGTCGATGCACCTGAGTGGTCGGCCAATATCTGGACCCGTTATGAAGTCACTGAAGCATTAGCATTTAACTTTGGCGCCGTGTATGTGGGTGAACGTTTTGCTAATACTCAAAATACCATTAGCAAAGATAGCTATGTTCGTTTCGATATGGGCGCTGCGTATTCCATGGATGTGATGGGCAGTGACGTTAGTGTGCGTTTGAACGTTAAAAATCTATTCGACACTGACTATCTAGCCGGTGGTACCAATACTGATGTGACTGTCGGCGAAGGGCGACACTTTGGTTTGGCGCTAGAAGCTAAGTTCTAAACAAGTTGAGTTTGGCGTAAGCCATACATTATTTATGAGCCCCTATCTTTCGATAGGGGCTTTTTTTGGGAAATTTAGCCAAAATGAGTTTCGATGCTGGTAAAAATGTTTCGTTTCACTATAATGCATCTTTCGAAACGAAAGTTAAATGAAAGGTTTTATGAACAAACGAAATACGCAACAGCGCCGACACAGCATTATTGCCATCTTGAATCAGCAAGGTGAAGTCAGTGTCGATGAGTTGTCTAATCGTTTTGAAACCTCTGAAGTAACTATTCGAAAAGATCTTGCTGAGTTAGAAAAAACCGGTTTGTTACTACGCCGTTATGGCGGTGCCGTAGCCATTCCTGATGAAGTGACCCAACAGTTTAGTGCCAAAATTGCACCCAATAAGCTGTCCATCGCTCAGGCAGCCGCCAAGCTAATAAAAGATCATAATCGTATCATTATCGACAGTGGCAGCACGACCTCAGGCATAGTGCAGCAGCTAAATGATAAGCGTGGTTTGGTGGTGATGACCAATGCACTGCAACTGGCTAACTCTATACATGAGCTGGAAAATGAACCAACATTATTGATGACTGGTGGCACTTGGGACCCGCATTCTGAATCCTTTCAAGGCCAGGTCGCCGAGCAAGTATTGCGCTCCTATAACTTCGACCAGCTATTTATTGGTGCCGATGGTATCGATTTAGGCCGTGGTACCACCACATTTAACGAACTGACTGGCTTGAGCAAGGTGATGGCCGAAGTGTCTCGTGAAGTTATCGTAATGGTGGATTCAGATAAAATTGGTAAGCGTATTCCCAATTTAGAGCTCGCTTGGCAGCAGATTAGTGTGTTGGTTACCGATGATAGAGTCGAGCCTTCAGTCATCAAACAAATTACAGAGCAGGGTGTTGAAGTGATATTAGCGCCCTATTCAAATTAACTTTAGTTTTTAATATTTATTAAGTGTAGGAATAGATTATGTGCGGAATTGTTGGCGCAGTAGCGCAAAGGGATGTTGCGGAAATTTTGGTCGAAGGCTTACGTCGTCTTGAGTACCGCGGTTACGACTCGGCGGGCGTTGCGGTTATCCATAATGGTGAGCTTAGCAGTACTCGTCGTGTGGGGAAGGTGCAAGAGCTATCGAGTGCGCTAGAACAAATGCCATTGGTTGGCGGCACGGGCATTGCCCACACCCGTTGGGCGACTCACGGTGAGCCAAGTGAGCGCAATGCGCATCCACATCAATCATCTGGTGATATTGCCGTGGTACACAATGGTATTATCGAAAACCACAATAAGCTACGCGAAATGCTTAAAGGCCTAGGCTATGTGTTTGCCTCTGATACCGACACCGAAGTGATCTGTCACTTAGTGCATCATGAGCTTAAGTCACATGACACCTTACTTGCCGCAGTCCAAGCCACGGTAAAGCAACTGGAAGGTGCCTACGGTACTGTTGTTATTGACCGTCGCGATAGCGAGCGCATGATTGTTGCCCGTAGCGGTAGCCCACTGGTTATTGGTTACGGCCTAGGTGAGAACTTTGTTGCTTCTGATCAGTTAGCGCTACTGCCAGTGACACGCTCTTTTGCTTTCTTAGAAGAGGGTGATGTTGCAGAAGTGACTCGTCGCACCGTGAGTATTTTTGATGTCGATGGCAATGCCGTTGAGCGTGAAATCAAAGAGTCTGAAGTGACCCATGATGCGGGTGATAAAGGTGAATATCGCCATTACATGCTTAAAGAAATTTATGAGCAGCCACGCGCGATTGCCCATACCTTAGAAGGTCGTATTGCGAGTGGCCACGTTCTAGATTCAGCATTTGGCGAAAATGCCGCTGAGTTTTTAAAAGATATTAAACACGTACAAATTATTGCCTGTGGTACCAGCTATCATGCAGGTATGGCTGCACGTTACTGGCTTGAAGATTGGGCGGGTGTGTCATGTAACGTCGAAATTGCCTCTGAGTTCCGTTACCGCAAATCACACCTGTTTCCTAACAGCTTGCTAGTGACTATTTCACAGTCAGGTGAAACCGCCGATACATTAGCGGCGCTACGTCTTGCTAAAGAGATGGGTTACAAAGCCACTATGACCATCTGTAATGCACCGGGTTCCTCTTTGGTGCGCGAGTCAGATATGGCTTACATGATGAAAGCGGGCGCTGAAATTGGTGTCGCATCAACTAAAGCCTTTACGGTACAACTCGCTGGCCTTCTTATGCTAACCGCAGTAGTTGGGCGCCATAACGGCATGTCTGACGAAATGCAGGCTAAGATCACTCAAAGCCTACAATCTATGCCAGCTAAAGTTGAGCAGGCTCTAGGTTTAGATGATGCAATTGCTGAACTGGCGGAAGATTTTGCTGACAAGCATCACGCACTGTTTTTAGGTCGTGGCGATCAGTACCCTATTGCGATGGAAGGTGCGCTTAAGCTTAAAGAGATCTCTTATATTCATGCAGAAGCTTATGCATCGGGTGAATTAAAGCATGGCCCATTAGCCCTTATCGATGCTGATATGCCAGTGATTGTTGTTGCACCCAACAATGAGTTATTGGAAAAACTAAAATCAAACGTTGAAGAAGTACGCGCACGTGGCGGCCTAATGTATGTGTTTGCCGACAAAGATGCCGAGTTTGAGTCAGATGACACGATGAAGGTGATCCCAGTTCCTCATTGCGATGAGTTTATGGCACCACTTATCTACACCATACCTCTGCAGCTTCTGTCATATCATGTGGCATTGATTAAAGGTACTGATGTGGATCAGCCTCGTAACCTCGCAAAATCTGTAACAGTGGAATAACCCATCGGTTGACCACATTGCTCATTATTTAAAAGCAGCCTCCATTGAGGCTGCTTTTTTTATTCTCTATTTTCTTGACCTGTGTCTAACACACAGGTTTATAGTCAAGGCATAGAGTTTAAAAATGTCTTATTGGAGTGTTGTTATGCGAGTCAATCAACTAGCTAAAAATCTAAATATTACCGGTGATACAGTGCGCTTCTATACGCGTATTGGCCTGCTAACGCCGATTAAGTCAGAGGTCAATGGCTATAAAGATTACAGCGAAACTGATCAGTCGCGCATGCAGTTTATTTTAAGTGCTCGTAACCTTGGTTTTAGTGTCGACGATATTAAAGTGATCTTTTCCCGCACCGATCATGGTGAAAGCGCCTGCCAAATAGTGAGACAGATGATAGTGCTTAAACTACAAGAGACTGAAAAGCAGTTTCAAGAGATGGTAAAGCTGCGCTCTAAACTGACTCAAGCCGTGACGGAGTGGTCGACAAAGCCTGATCAAGCGCCAACGGGTAATATGATTTGTCACCTTATAGAGGGCAGTGCCAACCTTAGCGGCGCGAATGGGGGAGAGCATCATGAGTAAATCATCAAGTATTCAGCTCAATATTATTGGTGCTGGCTGTGCTAGTTGTGTCGGAAAAATTGAGGCTGCCATTAAGGGCGTCGCTGGTGTCGAGTCTGCCGAAATGAATTTTGCTGACCGTACTGTTTTAGTGCTGGGTAGCCCCCCAATTGAGCAACTTATTGATGCGGTTGAAGCCGCGGGTTACAAGGCTACAGCTATTCAAGCAGGCGCTTCTGAAGCTGCAATGAATGAGAAAGAACTGGCGGATCAGGCCTACTATCATAAGCTGTTGCGTTACACCTTTGTGGCGCTTAGTGTTGGCGTGCCTTTGATGGTCTACGGACTATTGATAGGTGAGATGACGGTGAGTAGCCCCTCTGAACAGATAGCTTGGAGTGCGGTTGGCTTAGTGACTCTCGCCATTATGGCTGTGTCGGGTAAACATTTTTATGTCGGGGCTTGGAAATCATTCCTTAACCATAACGCTAATATGGATACGTTGATCGCATTGGGTACAGGTACTGCTTGGCTCTATTCAATGGTCGTGGTTGCGGTGCCTGATCTGCTGCCGCAAATGGCACGCCACGTCTATTTTGAGGCGACGGCGATGATCATAGGTTTGATCAATCTTGGCTTGGCATTAGAGGTCAAAGCTCGGGGGAAAACCTCGGAAGCTATCAAGCGTCTTATTGGATTGCAAGCGAAAACGGCACGAGTGATCCGTGATGGGATTGAACTTGATATCGATATTGCTCAGGTGTTGCTCGGTGACATCGTCAAAGTACGCCCTGGTGAAAAAGTACCGGTAGATGGCGTTGTTGTTGACGGTAGGACCACCATTGATGAGTCGATGTTAACGGGTGAACCTATGCCAATCAAAAAAAACATTGATGACGAGGTGGTTACAGGCACCCTCAATAAATCCGGTTCCATTACTTTTACCGCTACACGCGTTGGTAAAGATACCGCGCTGGCCCGCATTATCAATATGGTTAAGCGAGCACAGAATGCAAAACCACCAATTGGACGGCTAGCCGACATGATTGCCGGTTACTTTGTTCCAGCCATTATCATTATCGCTACTATTAGCGCCATGGTATGGCTCAACTTTGGCCCTCAACCCTCATTGGTATTTGCTGTGGTATCGGCTACGACCGTATT
Source organism: Shewanella colwelliana (assembly GCF_001735525.1). Lineage (NCBI taxonomy): Bacteria > Pseudomonadati > Pseudomonadota > Gammaproteobacteria > Alteromonadales > Shewanellaceae > Shewanella > Shewanella colwelliana. The sequence continues at coordinate 5,940 of NZ_MCBT01000030.1, read as the reverse complement.
GATCATCGCATGTCCTTGTGCCTTGGGTTTAGCCACGCCAATGTCAGTGATGGTGGGCGTTGGTAAAGCGGCTGAGTCAGGCGTGCTGATCCGTAATGGCGAAGCTCTGCAAACAGCCTCTAAAATTACTGCCATGGTGCTAGATAAAACCGGCACTATTACCGAAGGGGCCCCCAAGGTCACAGACATCGTATTGACTGATGTCAAAGACTTTGATGAAGACACAGTTTTAAGTCTAGCTGCAAGTATTGAGCGTCACTCTGAACATCCCTTGGCCGACGCGATTGTGGCGAGTGCTGCAAGTCGTTCACTACCGCTGGTGGATATCACAATGTTTAACGCGTTAGCGGGTAAAGGGGTTGAGGCCGATTTTAAAGGCCAAATACTGCTATTTGGTAATGAGAAGTTAATGCATGACAGCAAGATTAACATCGATGCTTATCAAGCTAAGGCGCAACAGTTAGCCAGTGAGGCAAAAACCCCCATCTATTTTGCGGTAGCGGGCCAATTGGTTGCCATTATTGCGGTAGCAGACCCGATTAAAGTCGACTCAGTGGCAGCCATCAAACGTCTAAAGCGTAATGGTATTAAAGTAATTATGTTAACCGGGGACAATAAATCTACTGCAGAGGCCGTGGCAGCGATGGTAGATATTGATCATTTTTATGCCGAAGTGATGCCGGAGGATAAAGCTAAAAAAGTTGCAGACCTGCAAGCTGAAGGCGAGATAGTCGGCATGACAGGTGATGGTATTAATGATGCGCCAGCCTTGGCATTAGCTAATGTGGGGTTTGCTATAGGCACTGGAACGGATGTTGCCATTGAAAGTGCTGATATTACCCTCATGCGTGGATCTCTGCATGGATTGGCGGATGCGATAGCCGTGAGTAAGGCGACGCTAGCAAACATTAAGCAAAATCTATTTGGCGCATTTATCTATAACATCGCAGGCATTCCCATTGCTGCGGGGATTTTATATCCCTTGTTTGGTGTGTTGCTTAACCCGGTGATAGCTGGGGCTGCTATGGCTTTCTCTTCGCTAACTGTGGTGAGTAATGCTAACCGTTTACGCTTATTTAAAGCTAAAGATCATTAGGAGTTACTGTATGTTATTTATCAATATATTCTGTGTCGCCTTTATTGGATTCATCATCTGGTGGTTCTGGTTATACAAGCCAGCTGTCGCGACAAGTGTCGGTGATAATCAAGCGATTGTGGTCAAAGATGGGGTCTACACACCTGCGAGAGTCAAAGTGAAAGCACAACAGGCCACCACACTGACTTTTCTTCGTCATGATCAGTCTGGCTGCTCGGCAAGTTTGTTGATCCCTGATTTAGAGATAAGCCAAGAGTTAGCCTTAGGTTCGGCCACGCTTATTAATCTTCCGCCACTAGCGAAAGGCGTTTATCCATTTCATTGTCAAATGCAGATGTATAAAGGTGCGCTTATTGTTGAATAGATTTTATGGGCAGGGTAAACCACCGACTTAGGTTTACCCTAATAGAGGTTGTTAGCGTTAGAATCTATAGCCTAGGTTAATGGTTGTGGTATGTGTATCAAGCAGATCCATGGTTTGGAAAGCATAGTTAACGGACATCTCTAACCCTGAACTAAACTCAAAGCGCCAACCCAGACCCGCAAGCAAGCCAACGCCATCCTTTTTATGTCGCTGGTCATCATTATTGGTATCGATAAACTTGAGGTTATATTGGTTAGCGCCAAGTTTAAACACTAGGCGGTTACGCTGAGAAAGCGGAAGTGCATATAAGGCCGCCACGCGAAAACTGTACACATCTTTTAGTTGATTGTTGATGGTGATGATATCGGTTAGAAAAACATCTTGCTCCATATAACCCAGCTCCACGCCCCACTCAGGATTAAACTGATACCGGTAGGCAATATCGTAGTGGGTTTGCACATCATCAGTATCAATATCTTTGTCTGATGACGCTTCGGTCACTCCCCAACCTATACCGGCCGATAGCGCGTGCTGGTAGTCTGCGGCGAGTGTGAGCGGGGAGATAAGCAGGCATAATGCAGTGATTACTGTTTTCATAACAATCCTTTGTAAAGTGATAACGACTAAATATCGAAACTGACTTATATCAGATATTTAATCTGTCTGAAACAGGGTATACCATACTTTACCAAAGTGTTTCCTTAACATTGAGTTGATTAGTTTTTGTTTGTGTCGAATTAATAGATAAACCTCTGTGGGATGCAGGCACTATCGCGACCGTTATTTTTTGCACCGCATCAATGGTGGTAACCGTCTATAAATGGTCAGGCGGCTAAGGGCTTGAGTTGTTTATTCTCAAAGCGCTTCCATATTTTTTCATGGAAGTAGAACACCACAGTGTTGATCGCAGGCTCAATCAAGGCAATAGCACCACCAATGACAATACTGCCTGTTAATAGGTAAGTAACAGTGAAGGCAACGCTGAAATGCAGTATTGCAAAAGTGAATGTCTTAGTCATGATGTAACTCCTCTTTAATATTTTTAAATGATAACCATTATCATTTGCGCTGTAAATAAGAGAGTATCGATAGAGATGTAAGCCAAAGCCGATTAAGCTCAATGATGAGATGGAATAAAAAGTTAAAAACGCTAAGCCGCAGAAGGCGGCCTAGCGAGAGTTTGAAAAGAGATTAATAGTGCCAAGGGAATTTAGAAAAGTCTTGGTCACGCTTTTCTAAGAAAGCATCGCGTCCCTCAACCGCCTCATCGGTGCCATAGGCCAGACGAGTCGCCTCACCAGCAAACAGTTGCTGACCGACTAATCCATCATCTGGGAGGTTGAAGCCATACTTCAACATGCGCATGGCCGTTGGCGATTTTGAGTTAATCTCTTTCGCCCAGACTAAGGCCTCGGTTTCAAGTTCTGCGTGAGGAATCGAACGATTGACCATACCCATATCGAACGCTTCATCTGCGCTGTAGTTAAAACCTAAGAAGAAGATTTCACGGGCACGCTTTTGACCGACCATCTTGGCAAGATATGCGCTGCCGTAGCCAGAATCGAAACTGCCGACGTCAGGGTCTGTTTGTTTAAATATGGCATGCTCTTTTGATGCAAGAGTGAGATCGCACACGACATGCAAGCTATGGCCACCACCAACAGCCCAACCCGGTACTACAGCAATCACGACTTTCGGCATAAAGCGGATCAGACGCTGAACCTCTAATATATGTAGGCGACCCATGCGGGCTATATCGGGGGTACCTTGCTGCTCCCCTTCATATTTATAACCGTCTTTGCCACGAATACGTTGATCACCGCCAGCGCAAAAAGAGTATTGCCCTTTGGCTGATGGGCCATTGCCAGTGATTAATACACAACCCACATCTGACCATTGGCGCGCATGGTCCAAAGCAATATAGAGTTCATCGACTGTTTTGGGTCTAAATGAGTTGAGGCAATCGGGGCGATTAATAGCGATACGAACAGTACCCTGATCTTTGGCTCTATGGTAGGTGATATCTTCAAATTCAAATCCAGCCACTTGATCCCACAATCTAGGGTCAAAAATATCTGAAACCTTATCAGTCATGTTCATTATCCTGTATCTGACTCGTTAACTAAGAGGAATTTGCCAAGGCTAGGCTTAATATTTATTGAGGTCAATAATGGATATGAAAACAGTGCTGTGAGCGCGGCGTTCATATCTTATCGAAGGGACTATCTTAATTTATCGCAAATGAAAATCTGATTGTCTTTACTTAAATCAGAGAAGCGGCTGGCTTTGCCACCACAATATTCATCTTTGTACTCTAATACGGTTTGTTCTGATTCGAGAATGCTATCTAACGCAGCAAGTTCTGCTTTTGTTAGCCGATTAGCTATTTCGGTTTTAAGTTGAGAGGTATGGCTATCGACTTTGATGATTTTGGTACCTGTCATTGAGTCCAGCTTACGCTCAACCTTTTTCATCAGTGCATCGGTCTGAGCCATGGGCTCATCCAGCTTATCTGTTTCGGTCGCGAGGTAATAAAGTAACCCAACACCCACTCCTAAAATAATCCAGCCTCTCATTATTTAACCAACCTTGGTGAACAATTTGTAATAGAAAAGGTATAATAAGCCAGTTTTCATGGAATATTAAAGCTGTAAGGCTGCTAAATATGAACGCAGAATCAAATAAAAAGGATTATTCAAAGACTGAGCGAATCAAAATTCATCAGCCTGACGTCAATAAGTCCGATCGTTTTAACCCCCGCAACCGCATTTATGTCAGAGCAATCGAAGGTGTGTGGACACAACTTCGTCGCCGTTTGGGTTGGGTCGCGATGCTATTCTTCCTTATATTGCCTTGGATCCCTTGGGGGGATAGACAAGCAGTATGGTTTAACCTTGGTGAGCAGAAGTTTCACATCTTTGGTTTAACTATCTGGCCTCAAGACCTTACCTTACTCGCAGCACTATTAATGATAGCTGCATTTGGCCTATTTTTCGTTACTACCTATCTTGGCCGTGTTTGGTGTGGCTACACTTGCCCACAAACCGTGTGGACCTTTATCTTTATCTGGTTTGAAGAGAAGTTAGAGGGAGCGCGCAATAAGCGCATTAAGCTAGATCAAATGCCATGGAGTTTTAATAAACTGTGGCGTAAAACGGCTAAACATACAGCTTGGCTATTGATCTCACTCTTAACGGCAATGACCTTTGTTTCCTACTTTGTGCCAACCACTGAAGTCTACATCGATGTATTTAGTGGCAGCGCGTCCGGTGGTATCTACTTCTGGGTGGTGCTTTTTACCTTAGCGACATACGGGAACGCGGGGTGGATGCGTGAAATCATGTGCATTCACATGTGTCCTTATGCACGTTTCCAGGCGGCGATGTTCGATAAGAACACCTATATAGTGGGCTATGATGCAAAGCGTGGTGAATCTAGAGGTCCTCGTTCACGTAAAGCTGACCACAAAGAGATGGGCCTTGGTGACTGTATCGATTGTGACCTGTGTGTACAGGTATGCCCAACCGGTATCGATATTCGTAACGGCTTGCAATACGAGTGTATTAACTGCGGTGCATGTATCGATGCGTGCGATACCACCATGGAGCGTATGGGTTATCAAAAAGGCTTAATCGCTTACACCACTGAAAATAAACTAGATGGTGTAAAGGAAAAGGTACTTCGCCCTAAGTTGGTGGGTTATGGTGTCGTGCTGACTGTCATGATACTTATCTTTGTCTATGCTAGCGCCACGATTGCACCAGTGCGAGTGGATATCATCCGTGATAGAAACCAGCTGTTTAGAGAAAATGATCAGGGACTCACAGAGAACACCTTTACTCTAAAAATTCTCAACAAGACTGAATCCGTGCATGAATATGATTTAAGTGTCGATGGACTGCCAGAGTATCAGTGGTTTGGCCCACAGACTGTAACCATTGCAGGCGGTGAGGTATTAACGCTACCAGTTAGTGTTGCGGTTGACCCTGTCTCCTTATCTCGACCAATGCTTAAAGTCGACTTTAAGGTTTCTACCGTAATAGATGGAGAGACTGTGGAAGCGACACAGGAATCGAGGTTCTTCAGCCAATAACCGCGAAGATCATGTTATATAGGTAGTAAAAGGGGCTAATTAGCCCCTTTTTTATACGTATCGTTTGATAACTGCGCGCTCAAACATAAATGTGTCATATTCTTTCAAAAAGCCCTTGCGCCCATCCGAGAACTCCCTATAATGCGCATCCACTGACACGGCACAGCAGGCCAATCGCTCTTAGCAAACGCTAGGCAGCACGGGACTTGCAGCAGTGTGAGAGAGTTTAGTTTTTCGGAATTAGACTTAGGTGGTAAGCGCTTTAGCAGGCTTCCAGTGTTGATTGGTTATCACATTAGTGGTTAACAAATCATCGCTTGGAAAACTTCTTAAAATAAGCACTTGACGCCGACAACGGGAAGTGTAGAATACGCATCCCTAAGCCAA
>NZ_MCBT01000029.1:0-5365 GCF_001735525.1 Shewanella colwelliana | reverse complement strand
TCACACTAAATCAAGTGTCTGTATTCTTTCGCTAAAGTTAACCATTAACTGAAACCCTTTTGGGTTGTATGGTTAAGCCTCACGGGTCATTAGTACAAGTTAGCTCAACGCCTCACAACGCTTACACACCTTGCCTATCAACGTAGTAGTCTCCTACGGCCCTTTAGAGGACTTAAAGTCCTAGGGATGACTCATCTTAGGGCTCGCTTCCCGCTTAGATGCTTTCAGCGGTTATCGATTCCGAACGTAGCTACCGGGCAATGCCATTGGCATGACAACCCGAACACCAGCGGTTCGTCCACTCCGGTCCTCTCGTACTAGGAGCAGCTCCCTTCAATCATCCAACGCCCACGGCAGATAGGGACCGAACTGTCTCACGACGTTCTGAACCCAGCTCGCGTACCACTTTAAATGGCGAACAGCCATACCCTTGGGACCGACTTCAGCCCCAGGATGTGATGAGCCGACATCGAGGTGCCAAACACCGCCGTCGATATGAACTCTTGGGCGGTATCAGCCTGTTATCCCCGGAGTACCTTTTATCCGTTGAGCGATGGCCCTTCCATTCAGAACCACCGGATCACTATGACCTGCTTTCGCACCTGCTCGACGTGTATGTCTCGCAGTTAAGCTGGCTTATGCCATTGCACTAACCGTACGATGTCCGACCGTACTTAGCCAACCTTCGTGCTCCTCCGTTACTCTTTGGGAGGAGACCGCCCCAGTCAAACTACCCACCAGGCACTGTCCTCAACCCCGATTCAGGGGCCAGAGTTAGAACATCAACACTACAAGGGTGGTATTTCAAGGTTGACTCCACAAGAACTGGCGTTCCTGCTTCAAAGTCTCCCACCTATCCTACACATGTAGGGTCAATGTTCAGTGCCAAGCTATAGTAAAGGTTCACGGGGTCTTTCCGTCTAGCCGCGGGTATACGGCATCTTCACCGCAATTTCAACTTCACTGAGTCTCGGCTGGAGACAGCGTGGCCATCATTACGCCATTCGTGCAGGTCGGAACTTACCCGACAAGGAATTTCGCTACCTTAGGACCGTTATAGTTACGGCCGCCGTTTACCGGGGCTTCGATCATGAGCTTCTCCGAAGATAACCCAATCAATTAACCTTCCGGCACCGGGCAGGCGTCACACCGTATACTTCCTCTTGCGAGTTTGCACAGTGCTGTGTTTTTGATAAACAGTTGCAGCCACCTGGTATCTGCGACTCCCGTCAGCTTAGAGAGCAAGTCTCATCACCAACAGGAGCGTACCTTCTCCCGAAGTTACGGTACCATTTTGCCTAGTTCCTTCAGCCGAGTTCTCTCAAGCGCCTTGGTATTCTCTACCCGACCACCTGTGTCGGTTTGGGGTACGATTCCTGCTAACCTGAAGCTTAGAAGATTTTCCTGGAAGCATGGCATCAACTACTTCAGTTCCGTAGAACCTCGTCATCAACTCTCAGTGTATGTGCACCCGGATTTGCCTAAGTGCACCACCTACAGCCTTAAACGCGGACAACCAACGCCGCGCTAGCCTAGCCTTCTCCGTCTCTCCATCGCAGTTAGCAGAAGTACAGAAATATTAATCTGTTTCCCATCGACTACGCCTTTCGGCCTCGCCTTAGGGGTCGACTCACCCTGCCCCGATTAACGTTGGACAGGAACCCTTGGTCTTTCGGCGAGGGGGTTTTTCACCCCCTTTATCGTTACTCATGTCAGCATTCGCACTTCTGATACCTCCAGCGTGGGTTACCCCTTCACCTTCAACGGCTTACAGAACGCTCCTCTACCGCACTAGCGCAAGCGCTAGTACCCATAGCTTCGGTGTATTGCTTAGCCCCGTTAAATCTTCCGCGCAGGCCGACTCGACTAGTGAGCTATTACGCTTTCTTTAAATGATGGCTGCTTCTAAGCCAACATCCTAGCTGTCTAAGCCTTCCCACATCGTTTCCCACTTAGCAATAACTTTGGGACCTTAGCTGATGGTCTGGGTTGTTTCCCTTTTCACGACGGACGTTAGCACCCGCCGTGTGTCTCCCGAGTAGTACTCATTGGTATTCGGAGTTTGCAAAGGGTTGGTAAGTCGGGATGACCCCCTAGCCTTAACAGTGCTCTACCCCCAATGGTATTCGCTCGAGGCGCTACCTAAATAGCTTTCGAGGAGAACCAGATATCTCCCGGTTTGATTGGCCTTTCACCCCCAGCCACAAGTCATCACCGCATTTTTCAACATACGTGTGTTCGGTCCTCCAGTTGATGTTACTCAACCTTCAACCTGCCCATGGCTAGATCACCGGGTTTCGGGTCTACACCTTGCAACTAAACGCGCAGTTAACACTCGGTTTCCCTACGGCTCCGCTATTCGCTTAACCTCGCTACAAAATGTAAGTCGCTGACCCATTATACAAAAGGTACGCAGTCACGGTCTCAAGAACCGCTCCCACTGCTTGTACGTATACGGTTTCAGGTTCTATTTCACTCCCCTCACAGGGGTTCTTTTCGCCTTTCCCTCACGGTACTGGTTCACTATCGGTCAGTCAGGAGTATTTAGCCTTGGAGGATGGTCCCCCCATGTTCAGACAAGATGTCACGTGTCCCGTCCTACTCGTTTTCACGTAAAGTTAGTTTTCATGTACGGGGCTATCACCCTGTGCCGCTGTGCTTTCCAACACATTCCACTAACACCCTCTACGCTTAAGGGCTAATCCCCGTTCGCTCGCCGCTACTAGGGGAATCTCGGTTGATTTCTTTTCCTCCGGGTACTTAGATGTTTCAGTTCCCCGGGTTCGCCTCACATACCTATGTATTCAGTATGTGATACTAGCTTATGCTAGTGGGTTTCCCCATTCGGACATCGTTAGCTCAAATGCTTGTTACTAGCTCGCCAACGCTTTTCGCAAGTTACTACGTCCTTCATCGCCTCTGACTGCCAAGGCATCCACCGTATACGCTTAGTCACTTAACCATACAACCCAAATGAGTTTCACAAGGAAACAAACTCTATCAAGCGGGTAAGCTTGATGTTGTATCGCAACTAATGGTGTTTACTTTCGCCAAAAGAATACTCATGAATCATCATCCTAATTAAAGGTAATGATTCGGCACTTGATTTAAGTGTTTGAGAACTCAATTTTAATTTTCGCGTCAATGCTACAAACCATAACAACTTACAAGTAAGTCATCACAGTCCCTTTCACATTAACACTATCAGCTTTCCAAATTTTTAAAGAGCGGGCTTAAAAAAGCCAAAGATAAATTTTGCATTTATCTTTGGCATCTCTATCCATATGCATGACTTACTATCTCAGCAAAAACAGTAAGTAAATGGTGGAGCTATGCGGGATCGAACCGCAGACCTCCTGCGTGCAAGGCAGGCGCTCTCCCAGCTGAGCTATAGCCCCATTTACATGCAGTCAAACAAAAACATACGTTACTTATTGCTAAGTTATTACCAAATCAAGTGGGACAAGGCATGTAGAGAGGACGTTTAGCCAGCTAAACGACGAACTACATAACGCAGTAACACAAAGATTTTGGTGGGTCAGAGTGGACTTGAACCACCGACCTCACCCTTATCAGGGGTGCGCTCTAACCAGCTGAGCTACAGACCCATTTATACTTGTTCCTTTGCTTCAATTCAGCGTTGCTTTCGTCGTTCAAACAGTCATGTAGCGAACTACACTCCCTTTCTCTCCTCAAGCGCCTTGACTTGAAACAAATTAACGTCGTCTAAATAGACACGTATATTTTTGCTCTTTCTTTCTATCAAGTAATCTGTGTGAACACTCAACAAGCATTAAGTTAGTCGTATAGGTAAGGAGGTGATCCAGCCCCAGGTTCCCCTAGGGCTACCTTGTTACGACTTCACCCCAGTCATGAACCACACCGTGGTAAACGCCCTCCCGAAGGTTAAGCTATCTACTTCTGGTGCAGCCCACTCCCATGGTGTGACGGGCGGTGTGTACAAGGCCCGGGAACGTATTCACCGTGGCATTCTGATCCACGATTACTAGCGATTCCGACTTCATGGAGTCGAGTTGCAGACTCCAATCCGGACTACGACAAGCTTTGTGAGATTAGCTCCACCTCGCGGCTTCGCAACCCTCTGTACTTGCCATTGTAGCACGTGTGTAGCCCTACTCGTAAGGGCCATGATGACTTGACGTCGTCCCCACCTTCCTCCGGTTTATCACCGGCAGTCTCCCTAAAGTTCCCACCATTACGTGCTGGCAAATAAGGATAAGGGTTGCGCTCGTTGCGGGACTTAACCCAACATTTCACAACACGAGCTGACGACAGCCATGCAGCACCTGTCTCAGAGTTCCCGAAGGCACTAAGCTATCTCTAGCGAATTCTCTGGATGTCAAGAGTAGGTAAGGTTCTTCGCGTTGCATCGAATTAAACCACATGCTCCACCGCTTGTGCGGGCCCCCGTCAATTCATTTGAGTTTTAACCTTGCGGCCGTACTCCCCAGGCGGTCTACTTAATGCGTTAGCTTGAGAACCCAGTGTTCAAGACACCAAATTCCGAGTAGACATCGTTTACGGCGTGGACTACCAGGGTATCTAATCCTGTTTGCTCCCCACGCTTTCGTACATGAGCGTCAGTCTTTGTCCAGGGGGCCGCCTTCGCCACCGGTATTCCTTCAGATCTCTACGCATTTCACCGCTACACCTGAAATTCTACCCCCCTCTACAAGACTCTAGTTTGCCAGTTCGAAATGCAGTTCCCAGGTTGAGCCCGGGGCTTTCACATCTCGCTTAACAAACCGCCTGCGTACGCTTTACGCCCAGTAATTCCGATTAACGCTTGGACCCCTCGTATTACCGCGGCTGCTGGCACGAAGTTAGCCGGTCCTTCTTCTGCGAGTAACGTCACACCTAAACGCTATTAACGCTTAAGCTTTCCTCCTCGCTGAAAGTGCTTTACAACCCGAAGGCCTTCTTCACACACGCGGCATGGCTGCATCAGGCTTGCGCCCATTGTGCAATATTCCCCACTGCTGCCTCCCGTAGGAGTCTGGGCCGTGTCTCAGTCCCAGTGTGGCTGATCATCCTCTCAGAACAGCTAGGGATCGTCGCCTTGGTGAGCCATTACCTCACCAACTAGCTAATCCCACCTAGGTACATCCAATCGCAGAAGGCCCGAAGGTCCCCTCTTTTCCCCCGTAGGGCGTATGCGGTATTAGCAGTCGTTTCCAACTGTTATCCCCCTCGACTGGGCAGTTCCCTAGGCATTACTCACCCGTCCGCCGCTCGTCAGCAAATTAGCAAGCTAATTCCTGTTACCGCTCGACTTGCATGTGTTAGGCCTGCCGCCAGCGTTCAATCTGAGCCATGATCAAACTCTTCAATTAAAGTTTTTTTG
>NZ_MCBT01000028.1:0-4821 GCF_001735525.1 Shewanella colwelliana | reverse complement strand
GAAACCCTTTTGGGTTGTATGGTTAAGCCTCACGGGTCATTAGTACAAGTTAGCTCAACGCCTCACAACGCTTACACACCTTGCCTATCAACGTAGTAGTCTCCTACGGCCCTTTAGAGGACTTAAAGTCCTAGGGATGACTCATCTTAGGGCTCGCTTCCCGCTTAGATGCTTTCAGCGGTTATCGATTCCGAACGTAGCTACCGGGCAATGCCATTGGCATGACAACCCGAACACCAGCGGTTCGTCCACTCCGGTCCTCTCGTACTAGGAGCAGCTCCCTTCAATCATCCAACGCCCACGGCAGATAGGGACCGAACTGTCTCACGACGTTCTGAACCCAGCTCGCGTACCACTTTAAATGGCGAACAGCCATACCCTTGGGACCGACTTCAGCCCCAGGATGTGATGAGCCGACATCGAGGTGCCAAACACCGCCGTCGATATGAACTCTTGGGCGGTATCAGCCTGTTATCCCCGGAGTACCTTTTATCCGTTGAGCGATGGCCCTTCCATTCAGAACCACCGGATCACTATGACCTGCTTTCGCACCTGCTCGACGTGTATGTCTCGCAGTTAAGCTGGCTTATGCCATTGCACTAACCGTACGATGTCCGACCGTACTTAGCCAACCTTCGTGCTCCTCCGTTACTCTTTGGGAGGAGACCGCCCCAGTCAAACTACCCACCAGGCACTGTCCTCAACCCCGATTCAGGGGCCAGAGTTAGAACATCAACACTACAAGGGTGGTATTTCAAGGTTGACTCCACAAGAACTGGCGTTCCTGCTTCAAAGTCTCCCACCTATCCTACACATGTAGGGTCAATGTTCAGTGCCAAGCTATAGTAAAGGTTCACGGGGTCTTTCCGTCTAGCCGCGGGTATACGGCATCTTCACCGCAATTTCAACTTCACTGAGTCTCGGCTGGAGACAGCGTGGCCATCATTACGCCATTCGTGCAGGTCGGAACTTACCCGACAAGGAATTTCGCTACCTTAGGACCGTTATAGTTACGGCCGCCGTTTACCGGGGCTTCGATCATGAGCTTCTCCGAAGATAACCCAATCAATTAACCTTCCGGCACCGGGCAGGCGTCACACCGTATACTTCCTCTTGCGAGTTTGCACAGTGCTGTGTTTTTGATAAACAGTTGCAGCCACCTGGTATCTGCGACTCCCGTCAGCTTAGAGAGCAAGTCTCATCACCAACAGGAGCGTACCTTCTCCCGAAGTTACGGTACCATTTTGCCTAGTTCCTTCAGCCGAGTTCTCTCAAGCGCCTTGGTATTCTCTACCCGACCACCTGTGTCGGTTTGGGGTACGATTCCTGCTAACCTGAAGCTTAGAAGATTTTCCTGGAAGCATGGCATCAACTACTTCAGTTCCGTAGAACCTCGTCATCAACTCTCAGTGTATGTGCACCCGGATTTGCCTAAGTGCACCACCTACAGCCTTAAACGCGGACAACCAACGCCGCGCTAGCCTAGCCTTCTCCGTCTCTCCATCGCAGTTAGCAGAAGTACAGAAATATTAATCTGTTTCCCATCGACTACGCCTTTCGGCCTCGCCTTAGGGGTCGACTCACCCTGCCCCGATTAACGTTGGACAGGAACCCTTGGTCTTTCGGCGAGGGGGTTTTTCACCCCCTTTATCGTTACTCATGTCAGCATTCGCACTTCTGATACCTCCAGCGTGGGTTACCCCTTCACCTTCAACGGCTTACAGAACGCTCCTCTACCGCACTAGCGCAAGCGCTAGTACCCATAGCTTCGGTGTATTGCTTAGCCCCGTTAAATCTTCCGCGCAGGCCGACTCGACTAGTGAGCTATTACGCTTTCTTTAAATGATGGCTGCTTCTAAGCCAACATCCTAGCTGTCTAAGCCTTCCCACATCGTTTCCCACTTAGCAATAACTTTGGGACCTTAGCTGATGGTCTGGGTTGTTTCCCTTTTCACGACGGACGTTAGCACCCGCCGTGTGTCTCCCGAGTAGTACTCATTGGTATTCGGAGTTTGCAAAGGGTTGGTAAGTCGGGATGACCCCCTAGCCTTAACAGTGCTCTACCCCCAATGGTATTCGCTCGAGGCGCTACCTAAATAGCTTTCGAGGAGAACCAGATATCTCCCGGTTTGATTGGCCTTTCACCCCCAGCCACAAGTCATCACCGCATTTTTCAACATACGTGTGTTCGGTCCTCCAGTTGATGTTACTCAACCTTCAACCTGCCCATGGCTAGATCACCGGGTTTCGGGTCTACACCTTGCAACTAAACGCGCAGTTAACACTCGGTTTCCCTACGGCTCCGCTATTCGCTTAACCTCGCTACAAAATGTAAGTCGCTGACCCATTATACAAAAGGTACGCAGTCACGGTCTCAAGAACCGCTCCCACTGCTTGTACGTATACGGTTTCAGGTTCTATTTCACTCCCCTCACAGGGGTTCTTTTCGCCTTTCCCTCACGGTACTGGTTCACTATCGGTCAGTCAGGAGTATTTAGCCTTGGAGGATGGTCCCCCCATGTTCAGACAAGATGTCACGTGTCCCGTCCTACTCGTTTTCACGTAAAGTTAGTTTTCATGTACGGGGCTATCACCCTGTGCCGCTGTGCTTTCCAACACATTCCACTAACACCCTCTACGCTTAAGGGCTAATCCCCGTTCGCTCGCCGCTACTAGGGGAATCTCGGTTGATTTCTTTTCCTCCGGGTACTTAGATGTTTCAGTTCCCCGGGTTCGCCTCACATACCTATGTATTCAGTATGTGATACTAGCTTATGCTAGTGGGTTTCCCCATTCGGACATCGTTAGCTCAAATGCTTGTTACTAGCTCGCCAACGCTTTTCGCAAGTTACTACGTCCTTCATCGCCTCTGACTGCCAAGGCATCCACCGTATACGCTTAGTCACTTAACCATACAACCCAAATGAGTTTCACAAGGAAACAAACTCTATCAAGCGGGTAAGCTTGATGTTGTATCGCAACTAATGGTGTTTACTTTCGCCAAAAGAATACTCATGAATCATCATCCTAATTAAAGGTAATGATTCGGCACTTGATTTAAGTGTTTGAGAACTCAATTTTAATTTTCGCGTCAATGCTACAAACCACAACAACTTACAAGTAAGTCATCACAGTCCCTTTCACATTAACACTATCAGCTTTCCAAATTTTTAAAGAACAAGCATCGCCGTTAAGACGTGCCACCTGCTCTAACAAGAACAAGTTATCTGTGTGAACACTCAACAAACATTAAGTTAGTCGTATAGGTAAGGAGGTGATCCAGCCCCAGGTTCCCCTAGGGCTACCTTGTTACGACTTCACCCCAGTCATGAACCACACCGTGGTAAACGCCCTCCCGAAGGTTAAGCTATCTACTTCTGGTGCAGCCCACTCCCATGGTGTGACGGGCGGTGTGTACAAGGCCCGGGAACGTATTCACCGTGGCATTCTGATCCACGATTACTAGCGATTCCGACTTCATGGAGTCGAGTTGCAGACTCCAATCCGGACTACGACAAGCTTTGTGAGATTAGCTCCACCTCGCGGCTTCGCAACCCTCTGTACTTGCCATTGTAGCACGTGTGTAGCCCTACTCGTAAGGGCCATGATGACTTGACGTCGTCCCCACCTTCCTCCGGTTTATCACCGGCAGTCTCCCTAAAGTTCCCACCATTACGTGCTGGCAAATAAGGATAAGGGTTGCGCTCGTTGCGGGACTTAACCCAACATTTCACAACACGAGCTGACGACAGCCATGCAGCACCTGTCTCAGAGTTCCCGAAGGCACTAAGCTATCTCTAGCGAATTCTCTGGATGTCAAGAGTAGGTAAGGTTCTTCGCGTTGCATCGAATTAAACCACATGCTCCACCGCTTGTGCGGGCCCCCGTCAATTCATTTGAGTTTTAACCTTGCGGCCGTACTCCCCAGGCGGTCTACTTAATGCGTTAGCTTGAGAACCCAGTGTTCAAGACACCAAATTCCGAGTAGACATCGTTTACGGCGTGGACTACCAGGGTATCTAATCCTGTTTGCTCCCCACGCTTTCGTACATGAGCGTCAGTCTTTGTCCAGGGGGCCGCCTTCGCCACCGGTATTCCTTCAGATCTCTACGCATTTCACCGCTACACCTGAAATTCTACCCCCCTCTACAAGACTCTAGTTTGCCAGTTCGAAATGCAGTTCCCAGGTTGAGCCCGGGGCTTTCACATCTCGCTTAACAAACCGCCTGCGTACGCTTTACGCCCAGTAATTCCGATTAACGCTTGGACCCCTCGTATTACCGCGGCTGCTGGCACGAAGTTAGCCGGTCCTTCTTCTGCGAGTAACGTCACACCTAAACGCTATTAACGCTTAAGCTTTCCTCCTCGCTGAAAGTGCTTTACAACCCGAAGGCCTTCTTCACACACGCGGCATGGCTGCATCAGGCTTGCGCCCATTGTGCAATATTCCCCACTGCTGCCTCCCGTAGGAGTCTGGGCCGTGTCTCAGTCCCAGTGTGGCTGATCATCCTCTCAGAACAGCTAGGGATCGTCGCCTTGGTGAGCCATTACCTCACCAACTAGCTAATCCCACCTAGGTACATCCAATCGCAGAAGGCCCGAAGGTCCCCTCTTTTCCCCCGTAGGGCGTATGCGGTATTAGCAGTCGTTTCCAACTGTTATCCCCCTCGACTGGGCAGTTCCCTAGGCATTACTCACCCGTCCGCCGCTCGTCAGCAAATTAGCAAGCTAATTCCTGTTACCGCTCGACTTGCATGTGTTAGGCCTGCCGCCAGCGTTCAATCTGAGCCATGATCAAACTCTTCAATTAAAGTTTTTTTG
>NZ_MCBT01000027.1:0-62128 GCF_001735525.1 Shewanella colwelliana | reverse complement strand
CTGTCATGCGTGCCGAAGGCACACGGGTTCGAGTCCCGTCCGCTCCGCCAACATTACGATAAGCCCTAGCAGCAATGCTAGGGCTTTTTCATGTCTGTTTTTCAGAGACATGGTCATGACTGCACAAGGTGAAGTAGGTAAGTTCTTGCTGACGGAGCGGTCACTTTTGACCATCCATGGTCGACATACTTTTGTATATCATGCACATCGTCGTTCAGTTGGACTGAAATTGTTCCAGACAAATTTTAGTATTCACTCCATATATGGAGCTTTAGGGCTTTCATTAGAGGTAGCCGGGCTGTCTCTAGATAAGAACAAGTCCGCTACGCTGCCATTAAGACGTAAGCCTCATCTGAAGTGCAGAGCTTTATTCGTTTGGTGTCACGGCTTATTTTGATGAGTAAAAGGTGTGCTCTAGTTACGCTGAGGCTTTTCGATCATAAAATTACAGCGTCGCAATATTCATGGTTATCAACTTAATCGAATTTATTTAAACTGTTGGCTAGATATCGTGGATGAAATCACGTCACCGCTACTGCTATCTCTGTTTTGTGGCGTGTAGCTGTAGGTTAACTCCTCAAAGCTCAACGTCCCCTTTTCTGTTAGTCGGTCTTCCCCGCCAGAACCTCCTGTGGATAGTCTGGATACCCATGCATCGCTAAGGTCAATAACAATATACTCTGTTGATCTGATTCCGCTGTTAACCTTGCTGTGGGATATCGAGTATGTGTTACATGATTCATTAGCATTTTGGGTGAGGTGGTACCAATAAATTTAGTGATGCTAAGATCTTTTATACAGACTCTTCGCGAATCGCTACTTACGCTCAAGACCTGACTAGTAGGTCTATTTCCGTTTGATGCTGACTATCTTGATTTTCACCTTCAATGTCATCAATTTTCAAAAATATGTCAACGGAAGGATGGGCGTTTATGGCGATACACATATAACAACCATTAGAACAGTTTTATAAACATGATTTTTCATTTTGTTTACCGTATTGAATAGATTGGACGAGTTTGGAGTGTTGTTTGTGCTTTGTAACAATGGTGGGTGATACGTAGATAGAACCTATGTCTAGTGGGATTTAAGGGATTGTTTGGAAAAAAGTTGCTATTGAATCTTGTGTTGCCTACCTTAGGGCAAGATTAGTACAAGGTCCCAAGGGATAGTTATGAAAATAGAGATGATTTGCACTGGAGAAGAGGTGCTGTCTGGACAGATTATAGATACCAATGCTGCGTGGGCTGCTAATGCATTGATGAACCAAGGTATTGAGATGCAGCAACGCATTACTGTCGGAGATCGCTTGGATGATCTTATTGCAGTGTTTCAGGGGCGTAGTCATCATGCAGATATCATTTTGGTTAATGGTGGGCTTGGTCCAACAAGTGATGATATGTCCTCCGAAGCGATGGCGTTGGCTAAAGGAGAGCCGTTGGTGGAATGTACACCTTGGCGGTTGAGATTGGAGGAGTGGTTTACACGTAATGGCCGTGTGATGCCTGTCAGTAATCTTAAGCAGGCAATGTTACCAGAATCGGCTGTGATGGTTGATAATCCCGTAGGTACCGCGTGCGGGTTTAGAGTAAAACTTAACCAAGCTTGGCTATTCTTCACGCCTGGTGTGCCTTTTGAATTTAAGCGCATGGTGAATGAGCAGTTTATTCCTTTTGTACAATCACAAACAAATGAGCATGTTGAAGTGTCAGTGCGCAAGCTGTTGACGCTAGGGTATGGTGAGTCGTCATTAGCCGATAAGCTGACACAAATCGACCTGCCGGAGGGTGTAACTGTAGGCTATCGCTCCTTTATGCCTTATATCGAAATAAAGCTATTTGCTCGTGGTGAAGAAGCGATTGGAAGTCTTGCTAATATCGTCGCTCTTGTAAAGACCCTATTAGGAAATGTTATTGTCGCTGAGGAACGCAGTTCACTTGCACAAGTTGTTCATGAGCGGTTGCTGGAAGGAGCTCAAAGCTTAAGTGTTGCAGAATCTTGTACGGGAGGATTGATCACCAGTGGTCTGGTGGCTTTCCCGGGGAGTTCAGCCTATCTTCATCATGGCTTGGTGACCTACAGTAATGAATCAAAAGTGGCTGTGCTTGGTGTTAATCCTCAGACATTAGATGATCATGGTGCAGTCTCTATTGCGACAGTAGAGGAGATGGCTGAAGGCGCTAGGACGTTAATTGGCAGTGATTATGGGTTAGCGACAAGTGGCATTGCGGGTCCTGATGGGGGAAGCGATCAAAAACCTGTTGGGACAGTTGCTATTGGTTTGGCTACGTCGAAAGGGGTCTATAGCCAGATGTTAAAGTTTCCTGCCCGTTCACGGGAATTAGTACGACAACTCAGTTCTGCCGTGGCGTATGACATGTTGAGGCGCGCTTTGGATGATGAGCCCGTTATTGTCGATTACGCTTCTTACGCACGTTTTGCTAAGTAATGGATGATAGTGCCATTACGTGGCACTACTCTTTAAATATTAATTTCAGTTTCCCTGGTTGTACTTCAATACGTCTAGTCATCTCCGCTAGGAGGGCTTGATTACTCTCTTTGATATCCAACACATATACGGGTTGTGTTGTTAGAAAGTGAGTTAAAAAGCTCATGACTTGTGGGGCAACTGATTTTAGTGTGTTTTCTATCTCTTTGGGCGATGACTCTACCTTCACTAAGTTGAGATCTCGCAGATAAACGCTATGCGTGTTGGCATCATACCAAGGCTTTGCTTCAAATTGTGCTGTGAGCTGGGCTTTGATAGGCATTAGAGGGTTTCTTATCTTAATGGTGCTATGTGCTTCGATAGCCATGGTATCTGTTTTATGGCCTAAGCGAACGTCAACATCATTGACCTTCATTTCGATACCAAAGAGTTGGTTACCCTCTTTGACTTCGAAATGAATTTCATTGTTGAGGTAGTTGGCTAACGCTTTCTCTGTGATGCTGTATTGACTGACACAGCCAGTCAATACAAGCAGGGTAGCGATTATGAGCAAATGTTTTATCATTAGCCGGTATTTCTCATGCCTGCTGCGACGCCAGCGATTGTTAGCATTAAAGCTAGCTCGACATTACTAGTTGCTGCTTCATCCTTACGAGTACGGGCGAGCAGTTCCGCCTGTAAAAAGTTAAGCGGGTCGATATAAGGGTTGCGTAATTCAATCGACTCTCGGTTCCAAGGCGTATGGGACATCAATGAAGCTGACTCGGTTAAGGCAAGCACAGCTTTAATACCAGATGCCATGCGAGCACGTAACTCCTCCCCTAGATGATGTAGCTCACTTGGTACAAGACAAGTTTCATAGTATTTAGCCAAGTTTGGTTCGGCTTTGGCGTAAACCATCTCAAGCATAGAAATACGCGTTTCGAAAAACGGCCAGCTTTTTTCCATCTCTTGTAGCAACTCAAGCTCACCTCGTCCCGTTGCGGCCTGCAGTGCTTCACCCGCACCCAACCAAGCTGGCAGCATTAGACGGTTCTGCGACCAAGCAAAGATCCAAGGGATGGCTCGCAAGCTTTCAATGCCACCATCGACACGACGTTTAGCAGGCCGACTGCCTAGCGGCAACTTTCCTAGCTCAACTTCAGGAGTCGCTGCGCGGAAGTAGGCCACAAAGTCAGGTTCTTCGCGGACGATAGCACGGTAGGCTTGCACAGAGTCTTGGGCAAGACGCTCCATGGCATCACGCCATTCAGGTTTCGGTGCTGGCGGCGGTAACAATGTCGCCTCCATCACCGCAGAGGTGTAAAGCGCGAGGCTTTGCACCGCTAATTTGGGCAGGCCAAATTTAAAGCGGATCATTTCACCCTGTTCGGTAACACGTATACGCCCGTCTACGGAGCCTGGAGGCTGAGATAAGATGGCTTTGTGAGCTGGTCCACCGCCGCGACCTATGGTGCCACCACGGCCATGGAATAGGGTTAGTTTGATATCAGCTTGTTTACATATCTCTACGAGTGTTTCTTGGGCTCTATATTGCGCCCAAGCTGCGGCCATGACGCCAGCATCTTTGGCTGAGTCAGAATAACCGATCATCACTTCTTGAACGCCTTTGCAGTAGCCTCGATACCAATCAATGGCGAACAGGGCTGACATGCAATTTGCCGAGTTGTTTAAATCATCTAAGGTCTCAAACAGCGGCACCACACGCATAGGGTGTGGGCAGCCCGCTTCTTTAAGTAGCAGCAGGACCGTAAGTACATCTGACGGTTGGCTTGCCATAGAGATGACATAGGAGCCCAATGCTTGCGCTGGTTGACTCGCGACAAGAGCGGTAGTTTTAAGCACTTCGGCCACCTCATCACTGGGTTGCCAGTTGTGAGGGATTAGCGGTCGTTTACCCGTAAGTTCTCGTAATAAGAATGCCTGTTTTTCACTTTCGTCCCAATGATTGTAATCCCCCATGCCTAGGTAGCGGGTCAGCTCGGCAATCACATCACTATGGCGTTGGGCGTCTTGTCTGATATCCAGACGCAACATGTGGATACCAAAACAGGCCAGACGACGCAACATGTCGAGGAGCAGGCCGTTGGCAATCAGGCTCATCCGAGATTCAGTCAAACTCTTATACAGCAGTGTTAAAGGCACTTCTAAATCATCTTTATGCCAGATAAGCTCTTTTACGTCTGTCTCTGGGTTGTGCCCTTCTAGGCGCTCATTGAGATAGTCGATGGTATCTCTTAACTTGTGTCTAAGGCTGCGTAGTACATCTCGATAGGGTTCGTGACTATTGTTGGTCAATGCCAATAGTTCATCGTTAGCTTCTTCCATCGAGAGTTCATTGACGAGCAGAACAACATCTTTGAGGTACAGGCGTGCCGCTGTATGGCGATTTCTGTCCAGCACCTCTTGGGTCACTGTTGCGGTAACAAATGGGTTACCGTCCCTGTCTCCCCCCATCCAACTTGAAAAGCGAACGGGCGCAATATCGGTTGGGATCTGCTTTCCTGTACGCTCCTCGACTTGTTCATTTAGCTGGCGTAGAAAGTCGGGTACCGCTTGCCATAAAGAGGCTTCGATGGTGCTTAAGCCCCATCTTGCTTCGTCCACTGGCGTTGGGCGCTCATGTCGAATTTCATTGGTATGCCAAATCTGTGCGATAAGTTGTCGTAGCCGCAAATGATGCTGCTTTTTTTCCCGTTCAGTGAGTTGAGGGTTCTCTAGTGTTTGCAGGCTGTCGACTACTGCAGAGTATTTCTGAATCAAGGTACGTCTTGATATTTCGGTCGGGTGCGCGGTCAACACTAAGTCGATATCGAGTGATTCTAAACACTCAAGCATCTTCTCTTGATTAACCGGACCACTTAGCATTCGTCCCAGCAACTGCTCTACAGGGTCTGGCACACAGACGAGTTCGTCGCAATTACGACTAATGGTATGAAACTGCTCCGCGATATTAGCCAGATTGAGAAATTGGTTAAATGCTTTAGCAAAAGGAACCAGTTCATCATCAGGCAGTGCAGCAAGGAGTGTTAGCATCTGTTCGCGAGCGTCATCGTTACCCTGGCGGGAACTCTTAGCTAAATGGCGAATTTGCTCAATCTTGTCTAAAAATGGCTCATCCAAATGCGTGCGAATTGTGTCTCCAAGGATCTGCCCAAGGGTACCCACATTTGATCGTAACGAGGCGTACATATCAGCCATAATTGCTCCATACCTAAAGTTTAATCAACCACAATACCTAGCCTGTCGGTGCTAGGTCAATATCCTTCTTCTCGATATTATAAGCTTATGTGTTCCACATCACTCGCTGCCTACCATTCGTTGTGATTTTGCGCATTGTATATCTGTAATGCTGGAGACAACAGGGTGTATAGCAAACTGTTTTTGGTCTGAATGGCTACCTCAGTATGCAGGCTAAATGATGATGAACGAATGTGATTATATTTGCCGTCACGTTGGTCGTACTGGCTATTTATAATAAAAAAGCTATAAATACTAATTCAAAATATTTGCATAATTAATTTATCGTGGTAATCTTGAACGCAACTGAGGCAAACGCCTTGATTCGTGGTTTGACACTGAGATTAAAAATGAATATTTCACACTTAAAAACTAACTATAAGGCTAGATGTAACAACTTCCTGCGACGATAAACTTGTCATTATTGGTATTTTTTACCAGGGCTTAAGTAGTGCCCCCTCTCTTTTTCTTTTTGTTGTTAATTAATAGAAGTCATTAAGTATGAAAAACATCGCCATCATCGGTGCCAGTGGTTACACCGGCGCACAGATCACAGCATTGATTAAAGCGGATGAAAACCTTGCCATTCAAGGTTTATATGTGTCTGAAAATAGCTTGGATAAAGGCAAAAGCCTTGCGGAGCTATACCCAATGTACTGCCATATCAATACCTGTCTTTCACCTCTGACTGATGCCGCCAAGTTACAAATAGTGGCGCAAGCGGACGCAGTGGTTTTGGCTACAGATCACGGCGTAAGCTTACATTTAGCTGCTTGGTTTTATGAGCAAGGTTTGGCGGTCTTTGATCTCAGTGGTGCTTACCGTTTTACTGATATTGAGCAATACCCGAAGTGGTATGGTTTTGAGCATCAATACCCTGACACTCTGGCTAATGCTGTATATGGTTTGGCCGAATGGAACGCTAAAGATATCGCCAATAGTAAGATGATTGCGGTACCAGGTTGTTATCCGACCGCCTCTTTAACTGCGCTTAAGCCTTTGAAGTCATTGATGACAGAAAACTTGCCAGTTATTAATGCGGTGAGCGGTGTGACTGGCGCTGGTAGAAAAGCGCAGCTGCATACCAGCTTTTGTGAGGTGAGTCTGACGCCTTACGGAGTGCTCGGGCATCGTCATCAGCCAGAAATTGCGACTCAATTGGGCCAAGAGGTTATTTTCACCCCACATCTAGGTAATTTTAAGCGTGGGATATTAGCAACTATCACGGTGCAGTTAAAGCCGGGTGTCACAGAGGCGGATATCGCTCAAGCTTATGCGATTTATAATGACTCTCCACTCGTCCACGTTAGCCAAAATAAATTTCCTAAGATAGATGATGTGGTCAATACCCCTAATTGCCTTGTTGGATGGAAGTTTGACGCGAGCACAGGCTATTTGGTGGTGGCAAGTGCTATCGATAATCTGATGAAGGGCGCAGCAAGTCAAGCTCATCAGTGCATAAAGATTCATTTTTGTTTGTAATGTTTATAGTAAAAGAGAACAGCATAATGTCATTAGAGAAAAAGCCCTTAGTACTTAAAGTTGGTGGTGCATTGCTCCAGTGTGAAATGGGCATGGCGAGGTTGATGAGCGCTGCGGCTGCGATGATAAACAAGGGGCAGTCAGTGATAATGGTCCATGGCGGAGGATGCTTTGTCGATGAGCAGTTAACTGCTAATGGCATGGTGACCCAGAAGCTAGATGGTTTAAGAGTGACACCTGCGGAACAGATCCCTGTCGTGGTGGGCGCGTTGGCGGGGACCTCTAATAAGTTGTTGCAGGGTGCAGCAGTTAAGGCGGGAATCACCTGTGTTGGCATGAGCTTAGGGGATGGCGGCATTGTTACTGCCAAAATTAAAAATGAACAGCTAGGTTTTGTGGGTGAGGTTATGCCTAACGATGCGGCCTATTTAAACTTTATCTTGGCAAAAGGTTGGATGCCGATAGTGAGCTCAATCGCGATTGATGAATTGGGGCAACTGCTTAATGTTAATGCTGATCAAGCTGCGGCGGTTATCGCGAAACTGGTCAATGGTCAGTTAGTTTTGTTGTCAGATGTGAGCGGTGTCCTCGACGGTAAAGGCCAGTTAATTCAATCTCTAAGTAAGCCCCATTCCGATGAACTCACCAAATTGGGAGTGATCGATAAAGGGATGAAGGTAAAGGTTGAGGCCGCACTAGAAGTTGCGCAGTGGATGGGGCAGCCTGTTCAGGTTGCCTCTTGGCGTGATGCAGAGCAACTTAACGCCTTAGTGAAAGGTGAGGCTATTGGCACGCAGGTATTGCCAGACTAAGCCCATTGATTGAATTCAGAGTATTTTGCAGGAGCTAGAACATGAACCATCTATTATCAATTAAAGCGTTGAGTAAGCAACAACTGCTAGAGATCCTTTCACTCGCCAAAGAGATCAAGACGAATCCGGCTCAATATCGCAAGGCGTTAGATGGTAAAAGTGTGGTGATGTTATTTGAAAAGCCATCGTTGAGAACTAGGGTGAGTTTTGATATTGGAATTAATAAGTTGGGTGGGCACTGCCTCTATCTGGATCAGCAAAATGGCGCACTAGGTAAGCGCGAACCAGTGTCTGATTTTGCTGCAAATATTTCGTGTTGGGCTGACGCCATTGTGGCGCGGACTTTTGCTCACTCGACGATTGAGCAGTTAGCTGAACATGGCACGGTACCAGTAATTAACGCGTTATCGGATATGTATCATCCGTGCCAAGGGCTTGCCGACTTCCTAACCCTATCTGAACAGTTTGATGATCTTAGCAAGGTGAAGTTAGCTTATGTGGGTGACGGCAATAATGTGACTCACTCGCTGATGTATGGTGCTGCGCTGTTAGGGGCCACCATCACCGTTGTCTGTCCGCAAGGACACTTCCCTGATGGGCAGGTTGTTGTTGAGGTGCAAGCTATTGCTGCTGAAAATGGTGGTAGCTTAATACTGACATCAGACATTGAGCAGATATCAGGCCAAGATGCGATCTACACTGACACCTGGATCTCAATGGGCGACAACGCAAGTTTAGATGAGATAAAAGCAAAATTTGCACCGTATCAAGTAAACCAAGCATTGATGGATAAAGTTGGTGCTAAGTTTTTCATGCACTGTCTGCCCGCATACCGAGAAGTTGAAGCGACTGCTGAGGTTGTCGATGGCACTGGCTCTTTAATTTTGCAACAAGCTGAAAACCGCATGCATGCACAAAATGCGGTATTGGTAAAACTGTTAGGTTAATAAACACTTTATATTCAATATCTCGTCTAAGGTTATTGACGAGATAAGATATCGAAATTAGGAAACAAAAGATGGCGATTGATACAAGTAAGTCTTCAGTTAAAAAAGTGGTACTCGCGTATTCAGGCGGACTCGACACCTCGGCAATTATCCCTTGGTTAAAAGAAACCTATGATGATTGCGAAATTGTTGCTTTCTGTGCCGATGTCGGCCAAGGCGATGCGGAACTTGAAGGGCTATATGACAAAGCCATCGCATCGGGGGCATCAGAGTGCTACATCGTTGACCTGAAAGAGGAGTTGGTAACTGACTATATCTATCCAACGATCGCTACAGGCGCTATTTACGAGGGAACTTATCTATTAGGAACCTCAATGGCACGGCCCATTATTGCTAAAGCACAGGTGGAAGTTGCTCGCAAAGTTGGTGCCGATGCGGTATGCCATGGTTGTACAGGCAAAGGCAATGATCAGGTGCGTTTTGAGGGTTGCTTTGCTGCGCTAGCTCCTGACTTAAAAGTGATTGCGCCGTGGCGCGAATGGGAGATGGTGAGCCGGGAAGATCTACTCGACTATCTTGCCGAACGTAATATTCAAACCACAGCTTCAGCCACCAAAATATATAGCCGTGACGCTAACGCATGGCATATATCCCATGAAGGGGGCGAACTAGAAGATCCATGGAACGAGCCAAGTAAGGGCGTGTGGACCATGACTGTTGCGCCAGAAGAAGCCCCGAATGAACCAGAGTATGTTGCCGTTGAAGTTGAGGCTGGCCGCATCACTAAGGTGAATGGTGAAGCTTTGTCACCATACAATGCATTGATGGAGCTTAATAGCATTGCTGGGGCTCATGGTGTCGGTCGAATCGATATTACTGAAAACCGTCTTGTTGGCATGAAATCTCGTGGCTGCTATGAAACACCCGGTGGCACAGTGATGTTTGCTGCATTGCGCGCCGTCGAAGAGTTAGTATTAGATAAGAGTAGCCGCGAGTGGCGCGAGCAAATTGGCGCTCAAATGGCTCATTTGGTCTACGATGGCCGTTGGTTTACGCCGTTGTGCGAGTCGTTACTTGGTGCTTCTGAACCATTAGCTAAGTTGGTCAATGGTGAGGTGGTGATTAAGCTTTACAAAGGGCAAGCACAGGCTGTTAAAAAACGCTCACCGAATAGCTTGTACTCAGAAGCATTTGCGACTTTTGGCGAAGATGATGTTTATAATCAAAAAGATGCGGAAGGGTTTATTCGTTTGTATTCGCTTGCGAGCCGTATTAGAGCGTTGAATACAAAGTAGTCATCTTAGTTGAATAAGCTTTAAAAGGGGCGGTTAACGCCCCTTCATTTTATAAGAGGGTATCAAAATGGCGTTATGGGGTGGAAGGTTCAGTCAGGAGAGCAGCGCTCTATTTAAACTTTTTAATGATTCACTACCAGTCGACTATCGCCTTATTGAAGAAGATATTGTCGGTTCTATCGCTTGGGCGGGTGCAATAACCCAAGTCGGCATTCTTACGCAAACTGAATGTGATGCCTTGCAACAGGCTTTGAATGACCTGCTGCTAGAAGTTAAAGATCAGCCTGAATTGATTTTGGCTTCAGGTGCCGAAGATATTCATAGTTTTGTCGAGCAGTCGCTTATTGCAAAAGTCGGTGATTTAGGCAAAAAGCTGCACACTGGACGCTCTCGTAATGACCAAGTGGCGACAGATCTTAAGCTATGGTGCAAAAAGGAGGGTGAGCAACTGCTACAACTGTTGGGTGGATTAAAGGCTGCATTACTGGCATTAACTGAGCGCGAACTCGATGCAGTGATGCCTGGTTATACCCATCTTCAGCGTGCACAACCTGTTGCCTTTGGCCACTGGTGTTTGGCCTATGTTGAAATGTTTGAGCGAGACATTAGCCGCTTGGAAGATGCCTTAAAGCGCGCGGATACTTGTCCCTTGGGTACTGGTGCTCTAGCGGGGACCGCCTATCCGATGGACAGGCATGCATTAGCGCAGTCATTAGGTTTCTCTGCTCCGACGCTGAACAGTTTAGATACGGTATCTGACAGGGATCATGTTATTGAATTATGCAGTGATGCCTCTATTAGTATGATGCATTTGAGCCGTATGGCTGAAGATCTTATTTTCTTTAATAGCGGTGAGGCAGGATTTATTGAGCTAGATGATCAAGTTACATCGGGTTCTTCGTTGATGCCACAGAAAAAAAATCCTGATGCACTGGAGCTTATACGCGGCAAAACGGGACGTGTCTACGGTAGCTTAGTGGGTATTTTAACCACAATGAAGGCGTTGCCTCTGGCCTACAACAAGGATATGCAAGAAGATAAAGAGGGGTTGTTTGATGTCATGGATAGCTGGGCTATCTGCTTGGAAATGGCAGCCTTAGTGTTATCGGGTCTAAAAGTTAATCGGGAGAATACATTGCGAGCCGCACAGCAAGGCTATGCTAATTCTACTGAACTTGCGGATTATCTTGTGGCGAAAGGGATGCCGTTTAGAGAGGCGCATCATGTTGTCGGTGAGGTGGTTGTTGCTGCCATTGCTGATAAAAAACCGATCGAAGACTTTGCGCTTGAGCAGTTGCAAACATTTGCCAAGGTTATTGGTTCAGATGTTTATCAATGTTTGACCATTGACTCATGTTTGGCTAAAAGAGAAGCGCTAGGCGGCACAGCATTACCGCAGGTCAAGTCTGCACTAGCGGTCAAATTACAACAAAAATAGCTTATTGCTAACTTTTAGTGATTAAAAAACCTGCAGTTGCAGGTTTTTTTATGCTGTAATTTCTTGTGGCATCAAAATTTTGGCGCAATGAAATGACTATTAAAATCTCTTAAATCAGTTGATCATGCCAAAGCAAAACGATTGCTTCGCTCTGGCAGCTTGATTATTGAAAGAGATCTTCGACCGAATTGTCGATAAAGATATCACCTTGGGTGGGTGCTTCGGTTGCAAATTCTGTCGGTTCTGTACCTGCGACAAAATACTCAAATGCAGTAGTGTGATCACTCTTACGGCTGAGTTTGCCTGTTGCTAAATCGATACGTGCAGAGACTATACCCTCTGGCGGCTGCATCTGGACAACGGGTGTATTGGCTAGTGCCATTTTCATAAACTCATTCCAGCCAGGCCCCGCTGTTTTTGCCCCCGCTTCAGCGCCAGATATCTGGTCTTTAGCACCATTTGCATTCCAACTTGTTCTACCCAGTTCTCGACTATGGTCATCAAAGCCGACCCAAACGGTTGTCGCCAATTTAGGGTTGAAGCCACTAAACCATGTGTCACGAGATTCGTTAGTTGTACCAGTTTTACCTGCAATATCTCGACGATTAACGACTCTGGCCGCTCGCCAAGCGGTCCCGTTCCAACCGGTTCCTTTACTCCAATCACCACCGCCCCAAATCACGCTTTTTAATGCTTCAGTGATGAGGAAGGCCGTCTGTTCTGAAATAATCTGCTCCGCGTGACGAGCGTCCACAGGACATTGCTCATTAGCGCTGGCGTTTGCCTGTTCGTTAGCTAAATAGGATTGCTCAAATTCACCAGCCATAGCCGCAAAAGGATCGTCGCTGGCTGCTGGAACATTTTCAATCGGTGCTGGTGGTGTGCACGCTAAGGTTGGCTTTGCCTGTTCAATAGTTTGATCATAGGCATTGTCGATACGCTTAATAAAGTAGGGCTCAACACGGTATCCGCCATTAGCAAAAACCGAAAATGCAGTGACTACCTGTAGGGGAGTTACTGACGGAGAGCCTAAGGCTAAAGATTCATTTCTAGGCATATCTTCTCGGCTAAAGCCGAATTTGACTAGGGTATCGATAGCGGTTTCTAAGCCTGTGTAGCGCATTGTTCTTACAGACATCACGTTAATCGACTGCGCGAGTCCAACACGAAGACGCGTTGGCCCTGTGTACTTGTCTGGCGAGTTTTTAGGGCGCCAAGCAGTCCCTTGACGAGTGTCGGCATTATTAATCGGTGCATTATTGATAAGTGTCGAGAGCGTGTAACCTTTTTCAATCGCAGCTGTGTAGATAAATGGCTTGATATTAGAGCCTAATTGCCGTTTTGCTTGAGTCACTCGGTTATACTGACTGGTGTGAAAACTATAGCCACCGACTAATGTTTTAATGGCACCATCGTGCGGATCTAAAGAAACGATAGCACTTGCTACCTCGGGTATTTGTGATAATTGCCAAGCATCGCCATTGTTTCTAATCCAGACCTGTTCACCAACAGTCACCACATCACTGGCCAATTTTGGAGCACTGCCCTGACGTTTATTCGAGATAAACTTACGTGCCCATTTTAAACCCTGCCATTCAAGATTGATTAACTCTCCTGAACTAATGAGCACTTGTGCACTCTGTTCTGCCACGCTCACGACCGCTGCAGGCTGAAGTCCTTGGAATCCTCTTGTCTTTTTAAGGGTGTCGATAATCGACTGATTGCTAGGTATTTGATCTGACCATATTTGCTGAGTTGCACCGCGATAGCCATGACGTTCGTCATACGCATATACGTTGTCTCTGAGGGCTTGTTGTGCCTGTTGCTGCAAGGTTGAGTCAACGGTGGTGTAAACGTTATAGCCGCCAGTGTAGGCTTCCTCTTCGCCGTATTGTGCAACAAGGTAATCACGCGCCATCTCCGAAATATAAGGTGCGTATAGCTCTACCTCCGCCCCATGATAGCGAGCAGTGATAGGGGCCATAATGGCCTCGTCATATTGGGCTTGAGTAATATTCTGTTTTTCAAGCATACGGCTAAGTACCCAGTTGCGACGATTCATCGCGCGCTCAGGATTACGAATGGGATTGGCAGCCGATGGCGCTTGAGGCAGGCCTGCAATCATCGCCATCTCTGGCAGTGACAGCTGTTCGAGCTCTTTGCCGTAATAAACTTGCGCAGCAGCCCCAACACCGTAGGCTCGGTTACCTAAAAAAGAGCGGTTAAGGTAGAGGGTTAAAATTTCGGTTTTTGAAAGCGCTTTTTCAATTTTAAGCGCTAAGAAGATCTCTTTTATCTTACGAATATATGTTTTTTCGCGAGAAAGAAAAAAACCTCGAGCCACCTGCTGCGTGATTGTACTTGCGCCTTGGCTCTTTTTACCTGTAGTGGCCAAAATAACTGCGGCACGCACAATACCAATAGGGTCGATGCCTTTGTGCTCAAAGAAACGTGCATCTTCTGTATCGAGCACTGCATTGATCAATTGTTGCGGCACTTGCTCATATTCGACAGGGATGCGGCGTTTTTCTCCAAATTGTGAAATTAATTCGCCATCCGCACTGAAAATTCGTAACGGAGTTTGCAATTTTACTGTTTTGAGAGTGGTAACATCAGGAAGCTCGGGCAGCACATAAAAATAGGCAGCAGCGACTGCGCCGATACCCAAAAGGACGAGGCTAAATAGAGCGATGGTAATTCGTTTAAACCACTTCACCAGATTATTCCAATAAATATAGCAGGCACAATAGTATATAAGGCGAGCAGCTAATGGTGAAGTAAAAACAGTCGTCAAAAAAATGGCAATTGTAAAAGTTATAAACATTTTGTACAAATATCTATAACGAGTTGATTTTGTGCTAATCTAATTCCTGAAACAATAACAAAAGTGACGATGGACTATGCTTTCAAATTTATGGAAGCGTCAGGCTCCGCAGATGGTGGGTATCG
The DNA here is from genome assembly GCF_001735525.1 of Shewanella colwelliana. NCBI lineage: Bacteria > Pseudomonadati > Pseudomonadota > Gammaproteobacteria > Alteromonadales > Shewanellaceae > Shewanella > Shewanella colwelliana. Next base: position 47,516 of record NZ_MCBT01000027.1, on the reverse strand, counting down.
ATATCGGTTCTCACGAGGTCAAGGCAATACTGCTGAGTAAGACTGCTGATGGTTATAAAATTGTGAGTCACGCTGCGGTGCCGGTAAAAAAAGGCGCCGTTAATGATCATGAAATAAGAGATGCAGATGCGGTGTTAGAGTCGTTGAGGTTGATCAAGCGATCACTTCCAAAGGCGACAAAATACGCAGCCGTTGCTGTTTCTGGATCGGCAGTGATGACTAAAGTTATTTATATGGATGCTGCATTAAGCGAAGAGGAGATGGAAACTCAGATTGAAATCGAAGCCGACAATCTTATTCCATACTCGCTTGATGAAGTCAGCATCGATTTTGAAACGCTCAACGTAAACACCACCGACCCGAGTAAAGTCGACGTGCTGTTGAGTGCATGTCGCACTGAGAATATCGATGCTCGAGTTGATAGCCTTGATGATATCAACCTTGAGGCCAAAGTTGTTGATATTGAGGGGTATGCTCTAGGGCGTTCATTTGAGCTTATTGCGGCACAATTACCCAATGCTGCTGAAGGCAAAGTGGTGGCGCTGGTGGATATTGGTGCCAACATGACAACATTTTCGGTCGTTGAAAATGGTGAAACTTCCTTTATCCGTGAACAAGCATTTGGTGGCGAACAGTTCACCCAGTCAATACTCTCCTTCTATGGTATGTCACATGAGCAAGCTGAGAAAGCAAAGCTTGAGGGCGACTTACCACGTAATTATATGTTCGAAGTTCTTTCACCGTTTCAGACTCAGTTGTTGCAGCAGATAAAAAGAACACTGCAAATTTATTGTACATCTAGCGGCAAAGATAAAGTGGATCACATTGTATTATGTGGTGGCACATCAAAGTTAGAAGGGATGGCCAACTTATTAACGAATGAGCTCGGCGTTCACGCTATTATCGCAGATCCTTTCTTAGGTTGTTTACACGCGGATGAAGATGTGAAAAATCGTTTGCAGCCTAATATAAATAAATACATGGTTGCGTGTGGTTTAGCGCTGAGGAGTTACTCTCAATGGCGAACATAAACCTTTTACCTTGGCGTGAAGAAGCACGTGAAAAGCAAAAGCGTGACTATTTAGGAATTTTAGCTGCGGTCTTTATTGGCGCGTCTTTAGTTGTGTATATGGCGTTAATGGTTGTTGATATGATGACCGATAATCAGCGTGACAGAAATGCCTACTTGCAGTCTGAAATTCAACTGTTAGAAAAACAGATTGCAGAGATTAAGAAAATACGTGAACGCAAGAAAGACATTGAGCGTCGTACAGAGATTATTTTAAATCTACAACAAGCCCGAAATTTGCCGACTCACGTTTTAGATGAATTGGTTCGCATAGTGCCTCCTGGAATATATTTATCCAGCATTGAGAAAAAAGGCAGCTTATTGTGGATAGAAGGTCGCAGTGAATCGAATAATAACGTCGCTAATATGATGCGTAAAGTGACTACCTCAATGTGGTTGCACGATCCCAATATGCAGTCGATAGTTTCTCAAAATGAAGAGATGCGTCAGTTACAGCGATTTAGCTTAAAAGTGACGATCGGTGATGACAGTACTGGCGATATGAAGCCGGTTCAAGGAGCGAGCAAATGAAACTCGATCTGAGCCAATTTAATGATATTGATTTTGAGAACATAGGTGGCTGGCCTACTCAGGTTAAGGTTGTTTTTGCATCATTTCTGGCAATTCTAATTTTTATAGCAAGCTATTTTTTGTTTATTGCCGATGCAATTGATGTCTTGACCGTAGAACAAGATAAAGAAATTACTTTACGAGATGATTTTAAAGCAAAATACCAATTAGCGGCTAACCTTAAATTATACCGTGAGCAGCTTGCAGTGATGGAAATTCAGTTTGCTGAACTGCTTAAAATGTTGCCGTCTAAAAATGAGATGCCAGGGTTGCTCGATGACCTCACGTTTGTGGCAACAGACTCGGGACTTGGTATTCAGAGCTTAGAGTGGCAAGAGGAGATTCAACGAGATTTTTATATTGAGTTTCCAATTAGCATGGCCGTCAGTGGTGATTATCATGAAATGGGTCAACTGGTTAGTGGTGTTGCTAAATTGCCGCGAATTGTGAGTTTGCATGACTTTGTTATTCAAAGAAATGACCAAGGAATGCTGAACATGCAGATTCTCGCAAAGACTTATCGATTTAAGGAGGGAGCTGAGTTGCCTCCAGAGAAGGGTGCAAAGGGGGCTAAAAAATGAAAAAGCTACCGTTGTTAATCCTTAGCATACTTTTAGTGGGTTGTATGGGTGACAAAAGTGACTTAGAGCTATTTGTGACCACGACCAAAGCACAGCATGTTGCTCATGTTCCACCATTAAAAGAAACACCTGAATTTGAGCATTTCGCCTATCAAGCGGAATTAATGCGTAGTCCTTTTGTACCGCCTTCACGAGAATTAACAGAAGAAGTGATCGATACAACCAAAGACTGTTTGCAGCCCGATTTAAAACGACGTAAAAGCCGTTTAGAAACTTACGCGTTAGATAATTTGAAAATGCGTGGTACCTTGAGTGAAAGCCAAGATATTTGGGCGTTGATAGAAACAAATGATGGAAGTGTTTACCGTTTAGGTCTTGGTGAATATTTAGGTCTTTATCATGGTCGCATTGCTAAAGTAACACCGCAAACGGTCGAAATAATTGAATTAATTCCAGATGGATCAGGTTGCTGGGCTGAAAGAACAAGCAATATGGAACTTACTGGTGAATAAACAAGCGAAGGATGAGGGAATAATGGAATCTTCTGCCGCGAAAAACGCATTATTAAATATGTCTCCTGTTATTAAGGCTGCCTTAGGGTTGGCATTAATTATGGGTATGGCGCCGTATTCTTCAGCAGCGAACCGCTTAGTGGATGTTAAATATCACTCGGTTGTTGATCATCAACTCGAATTGCAATTGGTTTTTGAAGAGAGTGTTACTGAGCCTGAAGTTAATCTCAACGCATCACCAGCTCAGATCATATTGGGGTTTGATGACAGTGTATCGGGCTTAGAGAAAGATAAATTGCCGATTAACAATGTGGGTGTCACCTCTGTGTCGATGACGCAAGAAAGTGAGCAACTCAAGGTGCTTGTCGATTTGAGTAAGGTTAAGGCCTATCAAGGTAAAGCGATGGGCAATACTTATCGCTTAACGATAAATGATGAGGTGGCTAACCGAAATGAGACTGCATCAAATCCATTTGTAAATGGCATTAAAAATATCGACTTTAGACGTTTAGCAAATGGTGGTGGAGAGCTTCTTGTGAAGCTTAATAACTCTTCAGTTGCCGCAAATGTCGAGCAAGTTGGTGCCAAATTAGAACTGAAACTGTACAACACTGATATCGCATCGGATCTCTTGTATGTGATGGACGTCCAAGACTTTGCCACACCAGTCAAGAGTTTTGAAACCTTCAAAGAGGAGTTGACGACTCGATTACTAATCGATGTTAGCGGTCAATATGATTATAACTACAAGCAAGAGGGTAACCTCTTTAGGTTGAGCATCAATAAGGCAGAAAGAGCGACAGTTGTAAAAGAGGAGAAGAAATATGACGGCCGTTCTTTATCTTTGAACTTTCAGAGTATCTCTGTAAGAACCGTACTGCAGATTATTGCCGATTATAATAACTTTAACTTGGTTACCAGTGACACCGTTGAGGGGGATATCACCCTAAGACTTGATGATGTACCTTGGGATCAGGCGCTTGATTTGATTCTGCAAACCAAAGGTTTAGATAAGCGTGTTGAAGGCAATATCTTAATGGTTGCACCAGCTGAAGAGATGGCCATTCGTGAGAGCCAAGAGCTTAAAAATCAACAAGAGGTGAAAGAGCTTGCGCCCTTGTACTCTGAGTATTTGCAGATCAACTACGCTAAAGCTACCGATATTGCCGAGTTACTCAAAGGGGATGACTCTAGTTTGTTGTCTGCTCGAGGTACAGTAGCCGTTGATGACCGCACTAATACATTGTTAGTAAAAGATACCGAAGAAAGCTTAGAGAATATCCATCGCCTGATAGAAGTACTCGATATACCCATCAAGCAAGTGTTAATTGAAGCTCGTATGGTGACGGTTAAAGATGATGTTTCTGAAGATCTAGGTATTCGATGGGGTGTGACAGATCAGCAAGGAAGTAAAGGGACGTCAGGTAGCCTAGAGGGTGCCAATGATATCGCTAACGGTATTGTTCCGAGTTTAGGCGATCGACTTAACGTTAATTTACCCGCAGCGGTTGCTAACCCGACAAGCATAGCGTTTCATGTTGCTAAGTTGGCTGACGGTACCTTATTAGACCTTGAGCTGAGTGCCCTAGAGCAGGAAAGTAAGGGTGAGATTATTGCGAGTCCGCGTATTACCACGTCTAACCAAAAAGCTGCCTATATTGAGCAGGGTGTAGAGATCCCTTATGTTGAGTCGGCATCAAGTGGTGCGGCAACGGTGCAGTTTAAAAAGGCGGTATTGTCGCTAAGGGTAACGCCTCAGATCACCCCTGATAATCGAGTAATTTTAGACCTTGAAATCACCCAGGACTCACAAGGTAAAACGGTTGATACGCCTCTAGGTCAAGCGGTTTCTATTGATACGCAGCGTATCGGTACCCAGGTATTGGTCGATCACGGAGAAACCATTGTATTAGGTGGTATTTACCAGCAGCAGTTGATAAATAGAGTCAGCAAGGTTCCTGTTTTAGGTGATATCCCGTTTGTGGGTTACTTATTCAGAAATACAACGGACAAAAATGAGCGCCAAGAGTTGCTAATTTTTGTTACACCTAAGATTATTTCAGAAGATATCTAATTCACCAATTTTAGACGCATTGAAGCCAGCGAGGAATCGCTGGCTTTTTTATGCTTTAGTCTAATTTCACAGAATTTACTCACTGCCCTTGCGTTTAAGGGGGGTTAACTGAGATAATCCGTGGTCAAGTCTCATTAGAGCAAGGTAACATTTAAGGTCGGCCTGATTTTTCGGTTGGCGTAGGCAAACTTCATATAAGATTCAGACGTAAAAGCAATGGCTGAAAAACGTAATATTTTCCTAGTAGGTCCTATGGGGGCTGGTAAAAGCACTATAGGTCGTCATCTGGCGCAGATGCTCCATTTAGAGTTCCACGATTCCGATCAAGAAATTGAAAGCCGCACTGGTGCGGATATCGCGTGGGTATTTGACGTTGAAGGCGAAGAAGGCTTTCGTCGTCGCGAAACACAAGTTGTCGCTGATTTAACTGAAAAACAAGGTATTGTTTTAGCAACTGGCGGCGGATCAATTCAGAGCAAGGATATTCGTAATAACCTTTCTGCTCGTGGAATTGTGGTTTATTTAGAAACAACTATCGACAAGCAAGTGGCTCGTACGCAGCGTGATAAGCGTCGTCCTCTACTGCAAGTTGATGATCCTCGTGAGGTGTTAGAAAACCTTGCGGCAACGCGTAATCCTCTTTACGAGGAGATTGCTGATGTGATCGTTAAAACCGATGAACAGAGTGCAAAAGTCGTTGCAAATCAAATTATTGAACAGTTAGGCTTTTAATCATTAGGCGGTAGAATGGAAAGGATTCAGGTTGAACTTGGTGTACGTAGTTACCCTATTTATATTGGCCCGAATCTACTGGAGAAGCTCGAATTATTCGAACCATACCTTCAGAATAAAAACGTTCTTATCGTCACTAATGACACAGTAGCGCCCCTGTATCTGAATAAGCTACAGGCGCTATTGTCACCTTTTAAATGTGCTGCACCAGTTATTCTTCCTGATGGTGAACAGTATAAAACCCTGACACAGATGGACACCATTTTTAGCTCACTGCTCTCGCAGAATTTGGGCAGAGATACTGTGCTTGTCGCATTAGGTGGCGGGGTGATTGGTGACATGACCGGATTTGCCGCAGCTTGTTATCAACGTGGTATCGATTTTATTCAGGTACCGACAACATTGCTGTCCCAAGTTGACTCATCTGTTGGTGGTAAAACCGCAGTGAATCATCAGTTGGGTAAAAATATGATCGGGGCCTTTTACCAACCCAAAGTGGTGGTGATCGACACAAGATGTTTAAGTACTCTCCCTGCTCGTGAGTTTGCAGCAGGTATGGCGGAAGTGATTAAGTACGGCATTATTTGGGATAAAGATTTCTTTACCTGGCTAGAAGATAATGTGGAATCGCTAAAGTCATTAGATGAGGATGCATTGAAGTATGCAATTGCCCGTTGCTGTGAGATTAAGGCTGAGGTGGTCACTCAAGATGAGACCGAACAAGGTGTTCGGGCACTATTAAATCTCGGCCATACCTTTGGCCATGCTATCGAAGCTGAGATGGGCTATGGCAATTGGTTGCATGGAGAGGCTGTCGCCGCTGGCACAGTACTTGCTGCTAAAACATCATGTAAGATGGCGCTCATTGATGAGTCAATCGTTTGTCGCATTGAAGCGATATTTAACGCGTTCGATCTACCAACCGAAGCGCCAGATACTATGAATTTTGAGCAGTTCATGAAACATATGCGGCGAGACAAGAAAGTACTGCAAGGAAAACTCCGTTTAGTTTTGCCTGAAGCCCTGGGCCAAGCAGGTATTTTTAGCGAGGTTTCAGAGTCCCTTCTTGAAGAGGTTATTGGCCGCGCCTAAATTGTGTGGTGAATAAGTGACTTTTCAAACATCAGTATTACTACCTAGTCAAGAAGCCTTGCTGCACCGGTTGCAGCATGTGGCGCTTTACGGCCAGCAATTAACCGTATTAGTTGGTGATGATGGTGCTGGTAAAACTACCCTAGTCACCGCCTTGGTCGATGAGTTGGAGCATGTGAGCTCCGCATTAGTCACCTGTCCGATGCATGCTGACAGTAATGAGATTCGCCGAAAAATTTTAGTACAATTGTTATCAGAGCCTGTCTTTGATGACGAAATCCCGCTGCCCGAAACTCTGCTTCAGTTTGCAGATGTTCTGCCTCATGCCTGTCATATTGTCCTTGATGATGCTCACCTTATGCCTTTAGCGTTGTGGGCTGAGTGCATGGTGTTAAGTCAGATCGTTGTGAGTGGTAAACAGATAAATTTAACATTGACGACTAACCAAGCCTTTTTGTCACAGTTATTGGCGCAACTTCCAGAGAGTCAGCATGAGTTAGTCCTGCCGATGAATGTCGAAGCCTTGCCAGAAAAAGAACGTGAAGCGCTGTATTACACTTTGTTAAGTCGCAGTGAGCAAACACCTTTCACACCAAGGGATATTGTACGTCAACAGTTACAGCTGCAATCGGGCTTGCCTGTTGAGGTTGTTAATCTGTTATATCTAGCGCTAAATGACACCCCGCAAGCAAAAGCTGTAAACCGTTGGCGGCTACCAATCGCTATCGGATTGGGTATCTTGGTTGCGTTGGCAATTGTTTATGCATTGCTTGAAGAGGATGAGTTTGTCACTCTGGGGCGAGAGAATACGGTGGCTGAAATCCAAGCGAGTCGAGAAAACTATGCTTATGGAGAGGAGCTTTTACATCGCTATTTTGCAGAGCGCCAGAATGCTTATACCGCGGCACTTGCTGGCAATAAAAATCAAGATTCGGCAAGCGTAACAGATAACATAGAGCCAATAGAGATCGATATTGATGTCGCTACCAAGGTGGCCAAGAGCGCTAACATCACGACTATAGAAGAGAGTGCACCCGAGCCTGTTACTCAAACTGATGTGCAGGCGGATGCGGTGGAAGTTTTTGCCGCAACGGAACCTGTACCGATTATCCAGGCGGAGGTAGAGGTAATTTCAAAGGCTGGAAATACGATTGATTTGAGTCAACAATCCCATGAGCCTATTGGCTATACACTGCAACTTGCAAGTGTAAAGCAGCTCAAATCTCTTAATCAGGTATTGGCACAGATTGATGCCCCTAAGTTGGTGAAAGTGGCTCGTTATAAACGCCGTTGGGTTGTGCTCTATGGTGAGTTTGCATCAGTCGAACTTGCGCGCCAGCAGGCAAAGCAATTGGTGAACACTAAGGGGATTGCTCAACCTTGGTTAAGAGCTTGGGCAGATTTATCTCAATATGAGTTACAACAAAGTCTCCCGACTCGTGAAATTCATTGATAAACAGAGTACAATCGGAAACTTGTTTTCATTTCGCATTCAATCGATTTAGATGATTAAAAAACAGAGAGCCTTTCTTAAGTGGGCTGGTGGAAAATTTAAACTGGTTGATGCGCTCACCCAACACCTTCCTCAAGGCGACAGACTCGTTGAACCTTTTGTTGGCGCAGGCTCGGTATTTCTTAACACTCAGTATAAGCGTTATTTGTTGTGTGATATCAATCAGGACCTCATCAATCTGTATAAGATTGTGCAAACCACGCCTGAGAAATATATCACCGCGGCAAAAGCGATGTTTACTGATGCCAAAAACGATAAAGAAACCTATTATCAAGTTCGTACAGAGTTCAATCTAACTAGTGATCCTTTTCTTCGTTCGGTATATTTTCTTTATATGAACCGTCATGGTTTTAACGGCTTATGTCGTTACAACAAGAAAGGAGGGTTTAATGTCCCCTTTGGTTCATATAAAAGACCCTATTTTCCGGAGGAGGAGATAAAAGCCTTTGCGGAGAAGTCACAGGTAGCGGAGTTTCGCTGTGTGGGATACGAGCAAGCTTTTGATTTGACCAAGCAGGGCGATGTGGTCTATTGCGATCCCCCTTATGCACCACTGTCGACGACATCGAGTTTTACGACCTATGTCGGGTCGGGATTCAGTTTAGATGATCAGGCTTTATTAGCGAGAAAGTCTCGTCATACCGCCATTGAACGCGGCATTCCTGTATTAATTAGTAATCATGATATTGCCTTGACGCGTGAGCTCTATCATGGCGCGCGCTTTGATACGATTCAAGTGCAGCGTAACATCAGCCAAAATGGCAGTGGTCGTAAGAAGGTTGATGAATTAATGGCATTATATGATGACAGGTATCATAGCGAAAACGATTAATGTAATACTAGCTTTACGATAAAAATCAGCCCAATAACTAAGATGAAAGCTAACAATATCCCCATTAAAATGAATGGGATTGGTGATTGAGATTGGAAGTCTCTGCTGCGGTTTTGTTCGGTTTGGACACCGAAAAAAGCTGCTAGTGTACTTAATAGCAGCTGATAGAAGCGCTGATTGCTAGAGGCGATTCTGTTGGCTCGTTGGTTTCGCATCACTCAATGGGCTATCTTGATGCCCATGAAGTAACTCTAACAAATCGACAAAATGAAATTGATTAGAACGACTCTTTCCGGCAAACCAATTTGTCCAACTCACATTGTCAGATTCTTGTGCGCAGCGGTTGCTTGGGTGGCTAGCGGGTAGTGAAGAGTTGTAACTATTATTGCCATCACAGACGCAGGCTGAGTTCGACGCAGTGTCGGTAAGGTTTTGTACACCTACGGCAGTCATCCCGACTACAACAGCAGACACAGCTAAAATAGAAGCTGATTTAATGCTGGCTGAAAGTTTATTTTTCGCTTTCATCTCTACATCCTGTGGATTTTACAAACATCATAGGTCGCCACATTATAGCAAATGAGTTCATATTTTGAACATTTATTTGACCTCAATTTAATATTTGATAATGAATTTAGCTCATTTCTGAGCTAAAGCACGTTTAATGCTCGATAAGCCCTAGAGCGTGGCAAAGCCTATAAGGTAGAATAGCGTATTTCTTACTCAAATTAGCGAGTTCACCATGCGCCCATTTCTAATTGCTCCCTCTATCTTATCTGCCGATTTTGCCCGTTTAGGGGAAGATGTTGATGCTGTACTAAAAGCAGGTGCAGATGTTGTTCACTTCGATGTGATGGATAATCACTATGTGCCGAACCTTACAATAGGCCCTATGGTGTGCCAAGCCTTGCGTAACTACGGCATTACTGCGGAGATTGATGTTCACCTAATGGTGAAACCTGTAGACCGTATCATCCCAGATTTTATTGATGCTGGGGCTTCTATTATTACGTTTCACCCAGAAGCATCAGAACACGTCGATCGCACCCTGCAGCTTATCAAAGAAGGCGGCTGTAAGGCGGGTTTAGTGTTTAATCCAGCAACGCCACTTCATTATCTTGACCATGTTATGGACAAGCTCGATGTGATTTTATTGATGTCGGTAAACCCAGGCTTTGGTGGTCAATCATTTATCCCAGCGACATTAGATAAGCTACGTCAGGTGCGTGAGCGTATCGATGCCAGTGGTTATGATATTCGCCTAGAAGTTGATGGTGGTGTGAAGGTTGACAACATTGCTGACATCGCAGCTGCTGGCGCAGATATGTTTGTGGCTGGCTCTGCTATTTTCAACCAGCCTGATTACAAGGTTGTGGTGGACGAGATGCGTGCCGAACTCGCTAAGGTAGATGCTAAGTAATGGCACAGTGCAAACCTTTTAAAGCGATCGCTTTTGATCTGGATGGTACGCTGATTGATAGCGTACCCGATCTTGCCGCGGCAACCAACGCAACACTTGCTGAACTCAACTTGACCGGTTGTAGTGAAGAACAAGTGCGCAGCTGGGTGGGCAATGGCGCACATGTGTTGATTGAGCGAGCCTTGAGTTTTGCTTTAGGCGAAGCGGTTGAAGCGCAGCGACTAGAGGCAGCGATGCCAATCTTTATGAAGCATTATGAAGCGCATCTGCAACGTCATAGTAAGCTCTATGATGGTGTGATTAATGTATTAGAGCAGTTACATAGCATGGGTTATCAACTAGCGGTTGTGACCAACAAACCTTACCGTTTTACCATTCCGTTACTTGACGCATTTGGGATTGGTCATCTATTTACGCAAGTACTGGGTGGCGACTCGCTTGATAAAATGAAGCCGGATCCATTGCCGCTGAATCACCTGCTGCAACAGTGGCAGTTGGATAAAACCGAGCTTTTAATGGTTGGCGATTCTAAAAATGACATTTTAGCGGCGAAAGCAGCGGGTATTTCTTCAATCGGCTTGACCTATGGGTACAACTACGGTGAAGATATTGGCCTCAGCGGTCCAACAGCCGTTTGTGACACCTTTAGTGAAGTATTGGCGCATATCAATGACAGCCAAAAAGTAATGGAGCAATAAAACGTATGACTAAACCTATCGTTCTTAGCGGTGCCCAGCCGTCAGGTGAATTAACCATTGGTAACTATATGGGCGCGTTACGTCAGTGGGTTGCGATGCAAGATAGTCATGATTGCCTTTACTGTGTGGTTGATCTACATGCCATCACGGTTCGCCAAGATCCTGCCAAACTGCGTGAAGCCTGTTTAGATACGTTAGCATTGTATTTGGCCTGTGGTGTTGACCCTAAAAAGAGCACTGTCTTTATTCAGTCTCAAGTACCACAGCATACTCAACTTGGGTGGGCGCTGAACTGTTACACTCAAATGGGTGAATTAAACCGCATGACGCAGTTTAAGGATAAGTCGCAAAAGCACGCTAATAATATCAATGTGGGGTTATTTGGTTACCCAGTATTAATGGCTGCAGATATTTTGCTGTATCAGGCTAATGAAATTCCTGTCGGGCAAGATCAAAAGCAGCATCTTGAGCTAACTCGTGATATTGCGACTCGCTTCAACAATGCCTATGGCGACACATTCACAATTCCAGAGCCATTTATCCCTGAGCACGGCGCTAAGGTAATGTCATTACAAGACCCGCTTAAAAAGATGTCGAAGTCAGATGATAACCGTAACAATGTTATCGGTCTGCTTGAAGATCCTAAAGCCGTATTGAAAAAGCTCAAGAAAGCGATGACTGATAGCGATGAGCCACCCGTGGTTCGATTTGACGTTGAAAATAAGCCAGGCGTCTCTAACCTGCTGAGTTTGATGTCAGGTGTGACGGGTCAAAGCATTGCTAGTATTGAGAAAGATTTCGAAGGCAAGATGTACGGTCATCTTAAAGTGGCCGCAGGTGAAGCTGTCGTCGGTATGCTTGAACCTTTGCAGGCGCGTTATCAAGAGTTCAGAGCCGATCAAACTTTCTTGAATCAAGTGATGCATGAAGGTGCCGAAAAAGCACAAGCTCGTGCAGAAGTAACCCTTAAGAAAGTTTACGAAAAGATAGGCTTGCTTGTATAGTCGCCGTCCAACTATTGAAGCCAGCTAAACGCTGGCTTTTTTATTGCCTAAAAGTGAGTCGTTATATACACATTATTCCTGAAGGGTGAGCCAGTTAATAAAGCTCGCGATGGCAGGTTCATTAGTGCGGCGCTGCTTGCAGAGAAAATTAAATTCAAATCCGGTATCAATTCCTGCAAAGGGGAGTGCGATAAGACGTTTTTGTGCAATATCATTAGCAACCATAAAGTCTGATGCTAATGCAACACCTTGGCCCACGATAGCGGCTTCTATCGCCAATAACACATGGCTAAAGAGGTGTTGTTCCGAATCGTTAGGGATCGCAACATCATTGCTGACTGCCCAACGTTGCCAATCTAATCCTAATGGGCCTTCATCAACCACCAATAGCGCTTGTTTCAGCAACCAATTAAGATCGGTCGCTTGGGTGTTGTTGAGCAAATTCGGACTACAAACGGGAATCAAACGTTCTCTATGCAGCAGCTGTTGCCAGTAGCCCGTTTGGTTGTTTTGACCTGTAATAAACATATCCGCCACACTGTCAGATAACACAGGATCGTCAGTGATCATATCGAGTCTTATCTGTATGTCAGGTTGGTGGCGGCGAAATTCGCTAAGTCGAGGAATAAGCCATTTCACCGCGAAAGAGCTGTAGACGGCGAGGCGCAGTGTTTGATGTTTCTTCCCAGCTATTAGTTGATTGAGATCGCTTAACTCATTGAATATTCTAGCAGACTCTTGATAAAGCAACTCTCCTTTGGGAGTGAGGGTTAGCCTGCGGCCTTCACGTTGAAATAGGCGTTGATTAAAGTGCTCCTCAAGTAACCTGATTTGATGTGAAACAGCGCTTTGAGTAATGCAAAGCTCCTCGGCTGCTCGAGAAAAATGTCGTTGGCGAGCCGCAGCCTCAAACACTTGGATAGCTCGTAAAGGCGGGAGTTTTCGCATCAGGTAGACGCCTCATCATTAGTGTGGTCAATAGATGAATTTAATTCATCTATCATAAGAAATCATCATTTCAATTTGCGTTTTATGCGCTTTATCATGCGCGCAATTGAGATAATGAGAATAGAGCTATGCAGCGTAACCTTATCATTGCATTGGGCCTTTTGGTGTTAGGAAATGTATTCACTGCGCTTTACGATGTATCGATTAAGTGGTTGCCAGAGGATGCCAATGCGGCGATGTTCCTGCTATTACGGCAGCTTTCGGCCATCGTGATCATGTTACCTTTCTGGCTCTATGCGGGCCGCCCGCGTAGCCAACATATTCGGCTGCATCTGTTGCGAGCCAATAGTGGTTCGCTGGGTGGGTTGATGTTGATTATTGGCTTAATGTCGCTGCCGTTAGCGACGGTTAGTGCGCTGTTTTACTCAGCTCCGTTAATGATTGTTGTCATGGGGGTGTTGTATTTAAAGGAACGTATCTCTATTGCTCAAATCGGGGCCACATTGCTTGGTTTTATCGGCATTTTGATCATTTTACGTCCCAGTGAAATGAATGTTGCCGGCTTTGCCGTACTCATTTCGGCGCTCATTTTTGCAGCCAATCAACTGATGCTAAGAAAGCTACCCTCCAGTGAACCTGCGTGCCTGACTGTCATTCACTATAATCTACTGAGCTTACCCTTAGTGGTGGTGCTTGCTGCGGTTCAGGGCTTCGCTGGAACGAGTTGGACTATGCTAGCCGTTGCTGTGGCGAGTAACTGTTTTTTACTGGCCTATCAGCTATTTTGTATCTTGGCCTATCGCCGTGCGCCTGCAGGAGAGATAGCCATTGCCGAGTATAGTGGCTTGTTATTTTGCGTATTTTTTGGCTGGTTGTGGTTTGATGAATGGCTTGATGGATTAAGCTGGTTTGGTGCGGCGCTGATTATATTACCTTCTTTGATACTGCCTAAGCTGATGCAGTTAGCCAATAAGCATAAACTCGCGGTAAATTAAAAAGCGCCTAGCGGCTTTTAGCTGCTAGGCGTGTCAAAGACTTTAATAACCTTTCTTACACCTGCAGTATGGCGGGCGATTTCGGTGGCTAACTCAGCTTGTTCTCGGTCGACAATCCCTAATAAAAATACTTCACCATTTTCGGTGATCACTTTTATGCGGGTGATATCCAGATCATTGTCATTAAGCATTCGGCTCTTAACCTTGGTCGTTATCCAAGTATCGTTACTGCGGGTAGTAAATGAGGTTGGATTACCAATACGGATCTGGTTGTGGATCTTACCGCCAAGTTTGAGTGCTTGGATGGTATTGATCGCTTTGTCGCGTAGCATTGAGTTGGGGGCTTGACCAATCATCAGTACATTGCCATTCATGGCGACACCAGTAATATTGGTTTGATTTTTCAAGTCGTCATGGGCTGCTAATGCGCTAGAGATTTGAAAATCGGCATTGGTATCTTCAAGCTGAGTCGAGAAACTGCGCTCGTCATTGACCATCATTGCGCCGCCAACCGCGCCGACCATAACGGCCCCGGCGCAGCCTTGTAGCATTAACAGGATTGCAAGGATTGGGAGCAGAGCTCTCATGCTTGCTCATCCTGCGGGAATAACGTGCGGTCAATGTTGTCGCATAGGCAGTGGATCACCAACAGGTGAACCTCTTGAATACGTGCTGTCACATTTGAAGGTACGCGAACTTCAACATCATTAACGCCCATGAGGCCAGCCATGGCGCCGCCATCTTTACCCGTCAGAGCTACAATTGTCATATCACGGCTTAGCGCCGCTTCCATCGCTTTAATCACGTTACCTGAGTTACCGCTGGTGGAGATCGCGAGTAAAATATCGCCCGGTTGTCCCAGAGCCAAAATCTGCTTGGAGAAGATTTCGTCATAGCTGTAGTCGTTACCAATAGCGGTAATGGTTGACGTATCTGTGGTCAGTGCGATAGCCGGTAGTGGTGGACGCTCTATTTCATAACGGTTAAGCAGTTCTGCAGAAAAGTGTTGTGCATCACCAGCGCTACCGCCATTACCACAAGCCAAAATTTTATTACCACCAAGAAGGCATTGAACCATCATCTCGGCCGCTTTTTCAATGGATTCTGGCAGTGCTTCTGCTGCATCAATTTTGGTTTGAATTGAGTGAGTGAAGCTGTCTTTAATACGTTCTAACATGTAAATTTCCTTAAAAACTAAAATTTGTGACTGATATGCCTTGGTTCAAATAAATAAGGCTTTAGGAGCACTAAAAGGCATTGGTGATCCAGTTGATTTCATTTGCATCGATTGCAACCACATCGAATCGGCATTGAGCATCGATGTTATTGCGTTGCATATAATGGCTCGCCGCTCGGCGTAACCGTTCAATTTTGCCCTGACTAATGGCTTGTATCGCGCCGCCAAATTGCTTGGATTGGCGAAATTTCACTTCAATAAATACCCATTTCTGAGCATCTCTCATTATGAGGTCTATCTCGCCAAATGGGTAGCGCACGTTACGGTCTACTAATTTGAGCCCCTGCTGCTGCAAGTAAGCTAAGGCAGAGTCTTCAGCCTTAGCACCTTGAGTTAAATGCGCTGGTTGGCTCATAGGGGCCGTAAGTTTCCACGTTGATAGCGACCCCAACTTAACTGGCGGTTAATAGTACCATCAGGTGAAACTGATAATAAGCCACTGCGCCCCGTATATTGATAGCCTGGCAGAGCGCGCATTTGTGCCAGTTTACTAACCAGTTCAAGTGCATCATAGCCCATGATGTAAAGACGCTTTTGGCTGTTATTCCATGTGGGCCATAAGGCAGCGACTTGGCTCGTCTCCTGATTAGGTTCTAATAACCAAGGAATATCACTAATCGTTAAGTTATTGAGCTCTTGAGCGACGCTGCGAGAGTTACTTTCTACTCGGCTTCTACTGGTAGTGTAAAGCGGCACTGGCTCAGCAAAAACGCTAAAATTGACATCGATAAACGGTTTAAGCAACGGCAAATCTTGGCTACTTGCAATCATATAAATGGCATCGATATCCCGGCGTGAGCGAAAATCGGCTTCAATTTTATCACCTAATAAGGCTTTTATGCGTGCTATACGCTCTTTGCTGTCAATGACGCCCAATGACTTTTGCACAGTAACTTTCATCTCGTCACCGCGATTATAGTAATGGATTTCGGCGGCTTTTTTGGTGAGTGATAGCCATTTTTCGTTGAACGCTTCCGCCATACGGCGACCAATATTGTCGTCACTGGCCAGAATTAACGGCTGCTCAATGCCATCATTAAATAGCTTCTGTGCGGCATCAATCGCTTCATCGGTAGGCGACAACGCAAAGAAGAATCGGTCCTTGCTTGGTGTAACCCCATCGACATGATTCAAAAATAGCTGTGGAATTGGCGTGACATCTGTGGGTGCAACACTGGGCTGTTGTTTTTCCAAGGCCAGTAATGACTCCACCTCTGATTGCAACAGTGGACCAATAACAAAGTCAGCACCGTCTTCAACAGCTTGCTTATATGCGATATCAGCGCCTTGGGCAGAGTCATAAAAGTTGACCGATACAGAGTCATCTGGATTGGCCAGATAGCTGGAAATAATACCCTCTTTCACTGTACTGGCAATCGCTGCTCTTTGGCCTGTTAGCGGCAGCAGCACTGCAATGTTTTTTGGTTTGTATGGCTTAGCATTTAGTGCTCTTTCAAGATCGGTCGGTAACTTCACAGCCCCAGGGTGGCTAGGGTTGTCGTGTTGCCAATTACCTAAATGCTGCACCAGAATTTGTGGGTCTATGGCATAATGCTTAGCAATGTAGGCCAGTTGCAACCAACCTGAGAAAATCGGATTGCTGCGGTCTTGGCTAAATGACAACAAGGTTTGCTCATGCAAAGGTTGTAATATGCGCCAAATATCATTGCCGACCTCGTAAGCCTGTTCTGCCGGAAGGTGACGGCTTAGCAGGCTAAGCTGACGAGTTTGTTCAATGGGTTGCTTGATGAGCTGGTATAGACGAGCCTTAAATTGATAATAAGCCACCCATTGCCAGTCAGCTAATTGCCATTGGCTGGGATAATTAAGTTGAGACAGGGCATCATCGTAGGTAGAGGTTAGCTCTAATAATCTTGCTGTTAAGTAGCGATGTTCGGCCAATAACTCGCTCTTTTGCACTAGGTTATTTTTAATTGAAGCGAGTGTTTTAGCCGCATTACCCGTATCATTTTGATTAATAAAGGCGTGAGCGGCTAACAACATTAACCGATCGCGCTGTTCAGGGTCATTAGCTTGGGCTGCATCGGTTAAGTACTGAGAGGGTGCTAAAGGCGCGCTCACCAGAGAAACTTGAGTCTGCGGCTGCTTTACCGGCGTTGGCGATGTGGCGCAACCGTACAAAACAGTTGATAAAACCGCGATAAAGATAAATTTCGTTGTTTTCAGTCTTTTTAACACAGGGCTTCACTCTGGTAAGATGCTGGCTGTAGTTTAACCTTCTCTTACGCCAGACGAAAGTCTTGTGACAATCATTACAGAGGTAGATATGGACCTGTCGGTCGCTCTTTACATTGTTCCTACGCCAATCGGTAATCTTGGCGATATCAGTAGCCGAGCAATAGAGGTACTAAATAACGTTTCGCTTATCGCTTGTGAGGACACACGACACAGCGGTAAGTTGCTGAGCCATTTTGGTATTGAGACCAGAAAAACCGCACTGCATGATCACAATGAAAGAGATAGGGCTCAGTGGATTATCCAAAAGCTATCGAATGGTGAAGCAGTTGCATTGATCTCAGATGCGGGCACACCGCTGATTTCAGATCCTGGCTACCACCTAGTGTCTCAAGTACGTGAGGCGGGCTACAATGTGATCCCACTGCCCGGACCTTGTGCAGCCATTACGGCTTTGAGCGCATCGGGTCTGCCGTCTGATCGATTCACATTCGAAGGTTTTTTACCTGCAAAAGAGAAAGGCCGACTAGATAAGTTAACTGCGCTAGCTGAAGACCCCCGTACGCTGATCTTCTATGAATCACCGCATCGCATCGTTCACAGCCTTGAATCGATAGTGGCCGCGCTCGGCGCGGATAGGCCGGTAGTGATGGCCAGAGAAGTGACCAAGACTTTTGAGACATTTTTGTCAGGCGCGGCTGAAGAGGTATTAGCAACCGTTAAACAGGATCTTAATCAGCAGAAAGGTGAAATTGTACTCATGTGTCATGGACACCGCGTTGATGAGACACAAGATATTCCCACGGTCGCCGTCAATACCCTTAAGTTGCTCAGCGAAGAATTGCCGTTGAAAAAAGCAGCCGCGATAGCCGCACAAATACATGGCTTGAAGAAAAATGCTTTATATAAGTTTGGCTTAGAGCTAGGTTTATAGCCCTATTTCGGTATGCGCGTTGTCGTTGGTACAGCGCGGCTATTATTAGGTGGTACGCTAGACCTCATTAGGCTATAATCCGCGCCGAGTTGGCCAGACAGTTGCCGCGCTCAATAGAGCGGGGAGGAAAGTCCGGGCTTCAAAGAGCAGGGTACCAGGTAACGCCTGGGCGGTGTGAACCGACGACAAGTGCAGCAGAGAGGAGACCGCCAACTTCGGTTGGTAAGGGTGAAAGGGTGCGGTAAGAGCGCACCGGGCGGCTAGTAATAGTCCGTTGCAAGGTAAACTCTACCCGAAGCAAGACCAAATAGGGTCCCGTATGGCGCTGCTCGCGTTGGGACCGGGTAGGTCGCTTGAGCCTGTGAGCGATTGCAGGCCTAGATGAATAACTGTCCACGACAGGACCCGGCTTATCGGCCAACTCACCTATCAATAAAAGCCCGCTTGTTTATGACAGGCGGGCTTTTTGTTTTTCCTGTTTTATTCCCTTAGACAAGGGGGGGGGGCTTACCAGTAGTCTGGTGAACTCGTTCATGTTTTAAAAAGGTCTTCTGTTGCCTGCAAATTTTCTATTACTGCTCGCTGCCGCCATTTGGGGATTTGGTTTTGTCGCCCAAGCGCTCGGCATGGAGCACTTGTCTCCCTTTATGTTTAATGGGTTGAGATTCTTTATTGGTGCATTGAGTTTGTTACCGCTAGTGGTGTGGTTCTATCGCCAACAGCGTTTGGTGGTGGGCGGTAAGCGTTCACTCGCTATAGGCTCACTCTGTTTGGGGGCCATATTGTTTGTTGCTGCCTCATTTCAGCAGGTAGGATTGCTGCACACCACGGCAGCTAATGCGGGTTTTATTACTGGGCTTTATATTGTGCTGGTGCCGATTTTAGGTTTAGCTCTAAAGCATAAAACCGGCCTTAACACTTGGGTGGGATGTGCCATCGCCGTTATCGGTCTCTATTTCCTGAGTATTAAAGATAATATGAGCATAGGGTTAGGTGATGGATTGCAGCTTATTGGTGCGCTGTTTTGGGCGATGCATATCCTGGCTATTGATCACTTTGCGAAAAAACACTCCCCGTTATTGTTAGCACAGCTACAGTTTATTTTCTGTGGCGTATTGAGCTTATTGGTGTCGGCGGTTATAGAGGTCACGACTTTGGAAAATGTGGCGGCTGCATGGGGATCATTAGCTTATGCTGGCATCGTATCTGTGGGTATTGCTTATACTTTGCAGGTGGTGGCGCAGAAGCATGCGCACCCAGCTCATGCTGCGATTATCTTATCCTTAGAGGCAGTGTTTGCTGTTATGGGTGGCATTCTATTCTTGGGAGAGAGTTTAGATAACCGGGCGCTGTTTGGCTGTAGCCTAATGTTAATTGGCATGCTGGTATCACAGGTTCCACTGCGTTATTTAATTAAGTCTCGACATCAAAAAGTCGTCAGTTAGTGTTACTGGTTTCGCTTCATTCGGTATCCCCGTAATGACTTGCGTTGGCGTCTAGATTAATAGGGCATGTTCATTTCTGGATACATAATGGGATCTAAGTAGGCGGGTTCCATCTGCCACTTTTGGTAGATGTCGGCTAACTTACCTTGGTTTAATAAGCGTTGAAACTCGTGGTTAAAGGTTTTGACGGTTTCAGCAGAGGTATGCTCCATGTTAAAGGCGACACAGTAGTAGATATGCTTGTGAGTGCTTAAATAGTTAAGGTTATTTAGACCGAGCTTCTCCGCATAATAGCGCCCGACCTCCTTATTGACATAATACGCCGAGAAGCGGCGTTTATTGAGCATCTTAAGGGGTAATTCATCCCCTTGGGGATAGATAGCTGTTTTAAATTTTTCATAGTTAAGCTGGGAGAGTTTTTGCTGCTGTAACATCAATGAGGTATAGGTGTTAGAGGGGCCGTAAACACCGACAGTCCTACCCGATAGTTGTGTTAATGAGCTAAATGAGAGTTTATGCAAGGAATAGAAACCATATTCTGTTTCCACCATGGGGATAGAAAACCACATGCTGGTGGCGCGCTCAGGATTCCAACCTAAAAAGATCCCCTGCACTTCGCCTGCGGCAAACAGATGTTTTGCTCGTCGGTTAGGTAACACGGAAACACTGCATGGTTCTAACCACTCTTGACAGAAGCGCTGAGCAAGTTCAACGAGAATACCGACGGGTTTTTCATTTTCATCTTGGTAGCTAAATGGGGCAAAGTCATGAAATACAAATTTAAGCGGCACAGCATGGGCTGAGTTGGCTAGGGTAGGGGCCAAAAAAAAGAGAGAGATTAATAGAATCTGATAGTGTTTCATCTTGGTGCTACCGCAGGGAAAAGGTCTATTTATTAGTGTAGACCGAGATGATTAGTTTGGCTGGTGGAGGGTTAGAAATGGCGTTTAACTTGGAAACGCCACTCCCAACTGTTGACCTCTTCGCCTGTGGTAAAAGGCACCGAGAAATCGATATGTGCCACATTGCCATAACTTGAGCGAGAGGAGTAGATCCTTGCGCCGATACCGACACTACCAATGGGGGCGGACTCCTCATTGTTTGCATCAGGCCCACCGCTGGCTTGACCATAATCGGTAAATACAGCCCAGCCCAGTTCGGCTAATTGATAAAGGTTGATGTTGGGGTAGTTACGTATTTCTGCGGTTACTAACCATTGGTTGTCGCCGTGTTGATAATCGTTGGGATAGCCGCGAACGCCAGTGTTGTCGCCAAGGGCAAAGGTTTTATCTAAATAGTTATTTTGCGATGTACTTAAGCTAACTTTTGAATAGGCGGTCCACTTAGGAGTGATTTGATAAAAGTATTCGGCGATAGCATTGACCTTGAAATAGTCTGGTTGGCTGGTGGCAAAAACGCCTTCGCCATTCATGGCCAGTAAGATCAACTGCTGCTCATCTTGATAACCCCGGGAACTGCGCCAGTCAATGTGGTAGCCTACGGGGGCGCTGTCGTTAAGGTCTTGGGTTTCAATACCTAACTTAACGTAGTGCTGCCAACCTAGGTTGAAGTCTTCGTTATAGTTGATTAAGTGCACATTATTGAGCACCTTAAAATCATCTTGAATATATTGATAGGCAGCCCATGGATAGAGGTAGTCTCTGTCTTGTGGCAGTACACTGTCTGGATAGAGCTCAATGTTGTCAAAGGTGTGCTCATCTTGAGTGACTCCCACAATGATGCGCGATCGCCAGTCACCTTCGCGGTTTAAGCGCCAGCCATATTGTGCGTTGGCGTAGTTAATTTGGTGCTGAAATTCATTAATGTCATTGCCGTTCTGGCGCAGGGTGTCGACACGTAAGTCATCAACATAGCGGCCGGAGTACATGTCGACACTGTCTAAGGTATAAAAAGGTTTAGTAAAGTCTAACTGGGTCGCTTGGCCATCACTATTATCATAAAAGTTTGCCGACAGAGTTGAGTGCTTGACCCAATTGTCCATGGGGGCTTGAAACGCCAATTGGTACCCTGTTCTATCGGCGCTGGACTTATATTTGAGTCGGGTTCGAATGCCGTAACCGAGCAGGTTGTCCTCTTTTATGCCGAATGAAAACTTGCTTTCACCACCGCTTCGGCCGGCACTAAAAGTGGGCAATAGTGACCAATTATCCCAGGTTTCCACTAAAACCGTTTCACCCTCTTCATCAATATCCGCAGCAGGGTCTTTAGTGGCAAAGTTTATTTTGGCATCGCGAATATAGGGTTCATAGCGCAAAATTCGTTGCGCCTCATCTAAGTCTTTCTGTGACACTTGGTCATTATCGTTAAAGCTGAGCTTATTAAGAATCGCTGATTCACGAGTGTTAATGTGTAAGTAGTTGGCCCAGCGGTGGATAAAAAAGGCATCGGGATCGGACTCATCAAAAATGGCGTTGCTCACTACGACGATTTTATTGATTTTAGTTTTTTGGGTGTGCTTGTTGTCCGTATTGCTGGTGGCGATTTCTGTAGGTTGCAAGGTTTCCGCTAGCGCTGGCTGGCAAATGAGTAGAGAAGATACAGCAATGGCAGAGCGGGAAATCTTTCGCATAGGCAACCCATCATAATCAATTTTTTTATTGGAATGTGCCGATTTTTACATTTGCAGCACATTCTAATAACACACCTGTGACGTGAATTAGTCAAGGTATAAAGCAGTTTTAAATGATGGTTTTAATTGCCAAAATACCGAGGCAGCAATGGACTGTACCTCGGCATAGCGCCAATAATTATAGTGTTCTACGTGGTGGGACGGCGACGTTGGCGAAAATTAAGCCGGCAATGAGCGACATAAATATCAGAAAAATCTGTGTACCAATGTGGGACTGATTAAGCATGGTTTCACCCAAAATCAGGGTGTTCAACCCGATGTAAGTTTTGCTTCCAGGGACTAAGATAACGATCCCTTGCAAGAGCGCTATCGAGGCGGGCGCTTTCATCCAGCGAGCATAAAGGTTCGAGTAGATGCCAACGGCTAACGCCCCAAAAAATATCCCGATAGAATCGCCAAGATAGATACCTGCAAGCATCGCCGAAAAGAAGGCGACGATACCGGCTAACACTCCCCATGGAGAGTCTTTTAGCCGTGCCTTAAAGATAATCACCAGCGCCATGGATAATATCGGTACCGCAGACCAAATTGCCCAGCGAGGTAGTGGGGCTGGCTCAAAATTGATCGCTTCACCGAACAGTGCATTCCCTATCACCATGCCAAATATTGCCCCAAAATAGAGCTTGAACAGCAGCATGGAGGCGTCCATTATCCGAGCGGTACCAGAAATAAGATCCCTTGCCGCCAGCTCTGCTAACCCTAAGGTCAGTGCCAAACCCGGCACAAAGATAATAATGCCAGAGAGGATCACCACAGGGATATTAATGTAAGGATCAAAGTGGGAAATTGCACATGTAATTATTGCACAGAGGATGGCGGCCAGGGGCTCTAATGTTTCAGCCATACGCTTTGAGCGTTCGGCGCGATAAACCAAGCCATATACCATGAACCCAAGCATGGCCGACCAAAACACATCGTTCCAACTGGTGCCCATTAACATGGCAAATGCCCCAGCTGAGCTACCAAAAGCCAGTAAGGTTAGCAGCGGGCCGTAAGGGTTTGGTTTATTGGCAATCTCTTCTAGCCTATCTAAGGCTTCTGCTAAGGACCGTTTGCCAGATACAAGCTCTTCGACTAATTCATCAGTACGGGCCAGTGAACCGAGATCAAGCTCGCCCGGTTTTACCCTCGCAACATGGTTATATTCTTGGTCGGTGTCATGCTGTAAAACAAAGGTCATTGCCGTGGGCGAAATCAGGAAGTAGCCCTCAATCCCTAACAGATTAGAGATTGTTTGTAGGTGAGCCTCCAGACGATATGCTGGAGTACCAAACTTGTGTAAGGCTTTACCTAATTTGATGATAAAACGGCGTTTTTCAATGAACTCAGCGTTATCCAATTTTACAGTCCGTGATGGTGATATAAGTAGGTGAATCCAAACGAGCGCATAGTAACCTATCTTGTACCAAAAAGGTTAATGGCTTGGAAAAATTTTAACTAAGGCATAGAGTATGGTGTGCTTTTAATGGATAAGGAAATGGAATGTCAGCGAGTGTATCGGGTTTATATATAGCAATAACCGCAATCATGGCGGTTTATCTGACGCTGAGAGTGATAAAATTACGCCGAAAATTCAGTATAGGTATAGGTGTAGCGGGTAATGAGCCGCTTCGACTTGCCGATAGGGTGCATGGCAATCTATTAGAGAATGCACCAATAGCCATGGGATTATTGCTGGTGGCAGAGCTGAATGGTTTGCCTGCGCTCTATATTCACATTATTGGTATCGTCTGGCTTATTGCTCGTGTGTTACATGCTGTGGGGTTAACCCAAGGAAAAGGTGGTTATCATTTTGGCCGTTTCTGGGGGGTATTAACCACTTGGTTGGTTATCCTTACGCTGTCTGTGGTTAATGTTGTTTATTTTGCCGTGAGCTAGATTTTCTCTGGTTTTGCTGCTTTTTTGTTCGCCTACAATGGCGTTTCACTGTTATACTCCGCGTCCTTTTTGTTGCTGTACTTGGACGTGTGAATGTCTGAGTCGATAACAGCGACCGTTACTTGGCAGACTATAATCTGCCATAGTATTTACATTGGTTTGGAAGTTAGGCAGTCATATTCATGCAGGTTGAATCCACGTTATTTACGCATCCCAAATATTTAAATCGCACTGAAAAACCAGCGCCATTTTTACCTATGTCTCGAAAAGAGATGGATAAATTGGGCTGGGACAGTTGTGACATTATTATCGTCACAGGCGATGCCTATGTGGATCATCCAAGTTTTGGTATGGCGGTGATTGGTCGCATGCTTGAAGCCCAAGGGTTTCGCGTGGGGATCATCTCCCAGCCTGATTGGTCGAGCAAAAACGATTTCATGAAGTTAGGCAAGCCAAACCTCTATTTTGGTGTTACCGCTGGCAACATGGATTCGATGATCAACCGTTACACGGCTGAGCGTCGTTTGCGCCATGATGATGCCTATACTGCGGGTAATATCGGTGGTAAGCGTCCCGATCGTGCGGTAACTGTGTATACCCAGCGCTGTAAAGAAGCCTTTAAGCAGGTACCTGTGGTTATTGGTGGTATTGAGGCGAGTTTACGCCGTATTGCCCACTATGATTATTGGTCTGATAAAGTGCGCCGCTCAGTTATTCTTGACGCCAAGGCCGATATCTTAGTCTATGGCAACGCCGAGCGTCCGCTGGTGGAGCTGTCACACCGTATTGCGTCGGGTGAGCCAATCAGTGAGATCCATAATGTGCGTGGTACCACGGTTATCCGCAAGGAACCATTACCTGAATGGAAAGGCATGGATTCGCGCAAGCTCGATCAGCTGCATAAAATTGAACCCATTCCTAATCCTTATGGTGCCGACGATGTGGGTTGCCAAAATTTGTCGGGCCCTAGCGATGTTAAGGTATTTGACAATGACGCGCCAAAAGCCATTTCGGTACAAGCTCCGCGACCAAAGCCGTGGGAAAAAACCTATGTGCTGCTGCCGAGTTATGAAAAGGTAGCTGGTGACAAATACCTTTACGCCCACGCATCACGGATATTGCACCAAGAGCAAAACCCTGGCTGTGCGCGTGCGTTGTTTCAACCCCATGCCGAGCGCGCAATATGGGTTAATCCACCTGCTTGGCCGCTGAACACCGATGAGATGGATGGGGTGTTCGACTTAGCCTATAAGCGTGTGCCGCATCCTGTGTATGGCAATGACAAAATCCCTGCCTATGACATGATTAAGACCTCGATTAATATTATGCGAGGCTGTTTCGGTGGCTGTTCGTTCTGCTCGATTACTGAGCATGAAGGGCGTATTATTCAGAGCCGTTCGCAAGACTCTATTATTAAAGAGATCAAAGACATTCAAGACAAAGTCCCCGGTTTTACAGGAGTTATCTCCGATCTTGGTGGACCCACAGCAAACATGTATCGCTTAGGCTGTAAGAGCGAAAAAGCCGAGAAAACCTGCCGTAGACTCTCCTGTGTCTTCCCCGCTATCTGTGGCCATCTCGATACTGATCATCAGGCGACGATCGATCTGTATCGCGCCGCGCGCGATGTGCCGGGCATCAAAAAGGTACTGATTGCTTCGGGTGTGCGTTACGACTTGGCCACCGAAGATCCACGTTATGTGAAAGAGTTGGCGAGTCATCATGTAGGGGGCTATTTAAAAATTGCCCCAGAGCACACCGAAGAGGGGCCGCTCAACAAGATGATGAAGCCGGGCATGGGCACCTACGACAAATTTAAAGAGCTGTTTGATAAGTATTCTGCCGAAGCGGGTAAAAAACAGTACCTTATCCCCTACTTTATCTCGGCGCATCCGGGCACCACAGACGAAGATATGGTGAACTTGGCGCTGTGGCTTAAAGGTGAGAAGTTTAAACTCGATCAGGTGCAAAACTTCTATCCATCACCAATGGCTAACGCCACGACCATTTATCACACTGAGCTTAATTCACTTAAAAATGTCAAGCACACCAGTGAAACGGTGGATGTGCCCAAAGGCGGGCGTCAGCGTAAGCTGCACAAAGCCTTGCTGCGCTATCATGATCCAGCGGGCTGGCCAATCATACGTGAAGCCTTGGTTAAGATGGGCAAAGAACACTTAATTGGTGGTGGTTTAAATTGTTTGGTTCCGGCTGAAACACGTCAAGAGCGTCAAGGTTTGTTAGCCAAAGGCGCAAAGGGTAAAACGCCTGCCGGTAAAAAGGCTGTGACCCGTTTTTCAGCTAATCAATTTGATGACAGAAAGGGTAAAACTTCATCTTCTGATAAGCCAAAATCAGCGGGCAAAGCCTCAACCAATAAGCAAGGTGGGGGTAAGCCGGGGCCAGCAGGCAAGGGCGGTAAACGCCCTGTGAAAAATGCCTGGGGAACCACGCCTAAACATCAACGCTAGCGAAAATAGTGATCAGCATAAGCTAGTCAAATGAATCAAAATAGGGGAATATCAGTGATATTCCCCTATTTTTTAGGAGTGCTTATGAGTGATCTAACGGGTGGAAATGGCGCGGATGCCTACAGTGATGAAAGCTTTTGGAATAAGGTAAAACAGTTTGCTAAGCAAGCAGGGCGTGAGGTGATAGATAACGCTTTATGTTTATATTACGCAGCGCAACGACCCGATACCCCAAAGTGGGCGAAAACCGTGATATTTGGCGCTTTGGCTTACTTTATTGCACCAATCGATGCGATTCCAGACCTGACGCCTTTTGTTGGCTTTACCGATGATTTGGGTGCGCTGGCGGCTGCGTTAGCTATGGTAAGCGTCTATGTGGATGACAATGTCAAAAACCAAGCCGCAGAAAAGACTGCGGCTTGGTTTGATTAATTCTGCGGTGCTTAATATAGCGACGCTTCACCGTCAGGGCGATTTTTAAAGCGGCGATGCAGCCACATATATTGCCCTGGAGCTTCCATGATAGAAGTTTCTACAATTTTGTTGATAAACCGAGCACCAGCCTCGGGATCCTGCTTGGGAAACTTGTCTATAAGCGGCGCTTTTATGGTGAGTGTGTAATCTCCTTTGTCGTTATTACGCACCATCACGAGCGGCACAATCGCACAGTCTGAGCCATCGACCAGAATGCTAGTACCTGTGGTTGTGCAGGCATTCTCAACCGCAAACAATGGCGCAAAGGCCGAACGCCTGCGGCCATAATCATGGTCCGGTGCATACCAGAGACGCTCGCCATTATTTAATGATTCCAGCATGAATTTGATATTTTTTCTATCGATTAAGGTATGCCCACCACGAGATCGGCCCTGATATTGAAAGTAGTCAAAACAGGGGTTGTTGTTAGGGCGGTAAACACCCATGCCAGGGATATGTAAGCCAAAGGCGCGGCCACCTAACTCAAGGTTGAGTGAATGCACCGCGACTAACAAGACACCGCGTCCCTCGGTAGCCAGCTTATCGATGTGCTCAGTCCCTTTAATGGTGACATGTTTTGCAACCCTAGCATCAGACCAAAACCACGCCATGCCCGTTTCAAATAGTGCTAAGCCGGTGTTATCAATATTCTCTTTTACCAAGCGTTCACGCTCATCAGCAGCCATCTGTGGAAAACATAGCGCTAAGTTACGTTCAATGGTCTTGCGACGGCCTTTCATAAAACCAATCGCAAGACGCCCAAGCATTTTGCCCATCCGAATTTGGATAACGTAGGGCAGGAGGCTGCAAAGGTAGCTCGTGCCGACGAGCAGCAGCACTCCCCAATACTTGGGATGCAGCAGCGAAAGAGAAAATGTCGGTGCAGTATATTTACTCATAATAGACGCAGTTGGTGATCATAATGGCTTTAGGTAGCCAGATTATATGCGATTAATTGTCATTTAGTGCACACTGTTTTCTGAGGTCGCTGCAATTATCTTACGGCTATTCAGTGCTTAGGTTAATTTAAACTGATTAACGATAAGCGTAAGTTGCTGGTTGGCTGCTGCCAAATTTAATGTTTCATTAGCGGTACTCTCACCGTTGACCGATAGCTCATTAGCCATCTCACATATGGCAGACATATTGCGAGTGATCTCATTGGATACCGAGCTTTGCTCCTCTGCAGCGGTGGCTATCTGCGCATTGAGATCATTAATATGATCGACAGAGCCGCCAATGGTATCAAGATCGCTCGCCACTTTTTTGGTGGTGTCGGCAGTTTTAAGGCAGGTGTTTTTAGTCATATCCATCGACGAGATGGCGGTTTTTGAGGTTTCTGTGAGTGTATTGAGCGTCACCTCGATTTCAGCGGTACTGGATTGGGTGCGTGCCGCTAATGCTCTTACCTCGTCGGCCACCACGGCAAAGCCACGACCTTGTTCACCTGCTCGGGCAGCCTCGATGGCAGCATTGAGTGCCAATAGGTTAGTTTGATCGGCTATCTCGCCAATGACTTTTAGCACTTGAGTAATATTGACCGTGTCTCTATCTATTTGCGCAATGCTGGCAGAGGTGTTTTCCACTTCTCTCACCAATTTGGCAACGGTATCTGTGGCGTCGGCCACAACCGATTTTGACGCTAATGTTTGCTGCTTGGTGATTTGAGTGAACGAGGCGGTTTCTGCACCGTTGCGCGCAACATCGTTTGCCGTCGCACTCATCTCCTCAATGGCGGCAACAATCTGCTCGGTTTCGGTGGCGTGGGCTGTCAGTATTGCATTGTTAGCGTCGGTTTCAGCTTTAAGACGCCCAACACTATTGGCGATATGAGTGGATGATTGCAACACTTCTAGCATCATACGTTGCAGCTGCTCAATAAAGAGATTAATCCCCTTAGATATCTGGCCTAAATCATCATCCGTTTTAATCTCTAAGCGTCGAGTGAGATCACCATTGCCGTGTGAAAGTTCACTCACCATCTGTTTTAGTGACAGAATCGGTCGGTAGAGGATAAAGAGCACGCCCAACAAGGTAGCAATCGCTAAGGCGAGCATTATTCCCGATGAGAATAGAGCACCATAAAGTGCTTTGTCTACAGCGGCATAGGCCACCGATTTGTCGAGCCCAACAAACAGATACCATTTTTTGCCGTTGACGAGATTAATCGCTTTAGAAAAGGCTAATTTATCTTGGCCATCTATGGTGTATTCCTGCATCACCTCATCATTGGACAATAGTTTTTGTTCTACTTGTGCCAAGCCAAAGTCAGAAAATCGTGTGCCAGTCACTAGCTTACTTGATTCTGATGCCAGCACTTTACCTGTTTGGTCTGTGATTAATGTGACGGCGCCAGGGTAGTCAACGGCTTTGACCGTTTCACTCAGGTAGGTGAGTTCAATATCGCCAAGCACAACGCCATTGCCGAGGTTCTTTAAGATGGAGATAACATCGTGCCCAGTGCCATCATCGACATAGATGTCGGTAATATCAAGGTTGTGAGAAGATTTACCTTGTCGATACCATGGGCGAACGCGTGGGTCGTATTTTTCAGGTATTGCTTTACCATTTATCCACTTGGCATTGGTCTCCGTTGAGTAGGCACTGCCGTCATCAAAGCCAAAGTAGATGCGAGCGACACCGCCTACGTCGGTAGCCATTCTGGCCGCATTGACATAATTGTCCCGATACGTGCCTGCTTGATAGTGCAAAGCCAGAGCGTCGATGGCATCGGCTTTCTCTTTGAACCAGTTTTCAATATTACTGGACTCATATTTCACCACACCGGTGAGCTTCTCGTTGGTGCTGTCAATGGTGTTTTGCTTTATCTCCATATAAGACAACCAGTTGGAAACCAGCAAACAGAGGGTGACCAAAGTCACCATCGACGCGATGAGCGATTTTCTAAATCCTATCAATTTGAACTCTCCACAACGTGGTGTGAAATCAAGAGGCTGGGATGCAGCCTCTTTGGAAGGGCTTAGCGATTTGGGGCTAAATTAGCCTTGCCAAGTCAGGTTGAAGTCATATCTAAAGCCGATAGTTACCGCTTGGTCATCGTTGCCGTTCTCCAAGCTTTTATCTAGATACTCAAGGTGCACACGCACATTGCTGAGCGGATTCCACTCTAGCGTGGTGTTAAAGCCATCGTAGTCTGCAGAGTCATTACCTTTGATGCCGTCTTTAAACTGAAAATACCCTAGTTTGATTTTGTACTCATCGTTGAGTGGATAGGCCAAAGCCGTATCTAAGGTACTGCCACTGCGGTCGGCATTGGTGAGTGATTGGTCGAAGTTATATTGCTTGTCTTGGTAGCTAACAGCGACATAGAGGCCGTTGCTAAAGGTGTAGGCCGCTACACCGCCCAATGTTTGGTTATCGCCACCGACGTTGCCATCAATTAGGGTATCTTGGGTGACATAGCCTAAACCTAAATGCAGGGCGCCGGTGTCGTAGCCCAAACCTAGGTTAATCATATCGGCATTACTGTCGCCTTTGTTACCATCAACTTGCGCACCTGCCATAAAGGTTAAGCCATTGCTGACCAATTGGTAGGTGACAAAGTTATCGACAAAAAATGGGCTTTCGTGATCATAGGCATATGGGCTATTGCCGTGGTTAAAGATATCCACGTACTCGGCCACTAAGGTGTATTGTGCTGGCCGCTGTTTACCTATACCGACTTGGCCATAAGGTGAAGCAATCGCTGCATAAGCTTGACGGGCTTTGCCAAAGTTACCTGAATTGGCAATATCGACACTCCATTCACCTTGCGCAATGGCCTGCCAGCCATCGGCAAATTCTGTGCTGGCTTTAATGCCGATACGAGACAGTGCATCCCTAACGTCCCAGGTTTGTTCATCACCTTCATCAAGGTAGCTTAAGGCTGGGCGAATTGAGCCGTATAGGCTGACTTGGCTGTTTTTAAACTGTGACGGTGCCGTGTTTTGCTCTAATTGTGCAATGCGTTGATTGAGCGCTTCCACTTGTGTTGACAACGCATCGGCCTCGGCCGCATAGGCCTGTGAGGCGCATAATCCCATGGCAATAATCAAGGCAGTTTTACGTGAAATATGACGTGTTTTCATTGGTGTAGACCTTACTTTTACGATTTTTGGCATGCCAATAGCCCCCAATCTCTATTTAAAAGAGTCGGCAAATGGCTTTCACATACGCGTAATTTAAGATGAAGAGGCTGAGCGCCAGCGCACTCAGCCTAGGTTTGGTTTTACACTTTTCCTGCTTTTTTCAGGTCGTTAAACCAAAGGTTATGATGTTGTTTGGCCCAGTTTTCATCGCAATAGCCAGAGGTCATGTTAGACATGCCGCCCTCTGACATCACTGTTGCCATAAAGATATGTACCACAGAGAATGCACTGATGATGATGGTTGAGCCTATGTGCAATAGCAGCATCAAGTTGGCGGTATTTTTAGTGACCTCAAATGTAGCGGGGAACATCATGGTTAGCCCTGAGACAACCATTACACCGCCAAATATGGCAAACACCCAGAACCACAGCTTTTCGCCCGCATTGGCAAAGCCTGCATCAGGGTGCTGTTTTTTGCCCATGTTGATATAACCACCCAAGACTGCAAACCATTTAAGATCATAGCTTGCTGGGAACTGCTTAGGTGCCCACATAATGATCATCAGCAGATAACCTAGGATAAATGGCCACGCCATAAGCTCATGCAAGCCACTCGATAATCCCGCCAAGGCCGACCAAGCGCCTGCGTTCATACCTGGCTCAAAGTAGAGACGACCGCCGCCTAAGACCAAACCGGTTAACATAAGCAAAATGCAGGGGATGGCTCCTAGCCAGTGCACACTGACACTTAAGCCTGACCAACGTTTAATTAACTTGCCTGAAAACCCATTATCCAGCTTTGACACGCCGTTAATCATCACAAAAGCGATGAAGACAATAGTCACACCAAATAGGCTCGCAAAGAGTAAAAACGCGATGCTATCGGTGGCGCCCAAATAAGCCAGAATTGACTCATCGGCCTGCTCAGGTACTGATGCGGGCATCAGCAGTTCGGGTTGTGTTGGCATGCCACGGATCTCAGGAATGTCACCGGCAATCGCATGTTCTTCAATTGTTTGCCACTGCTGCGGCTGCAGCGTAGCGACCTCGTCAGCCAATGCATAACTGGATGCAAATAGGCTGAGTACAATAAGGCTGAACCATCTTATTGCTTTACTCATTAATAACTCCTTGCGACACATAGTGGCCGCGTATGGGGTCTAACCACGGTTGACAATGACACCATGGTTAGACGACTCATCGGTATACCCGTTAATGCTTAACGGTTTGATGTTGTTCATTGATAAAGTGCAGTAACTCTTTGGCGAACTCGCGCCAGAATGCTTGAGTGGCATGTTGGATAATTCCCTCGCAAAATGGGGTTATCCAACGACCTAGGTGCATCTCAAGAAACTCATTGGCAAGCTCGTGCAGGGCAGCCACATACTCATGTTTATCGAGTGCATGTTGCTCTGACGCCATGGCGTGTAGGCAGTAAAGGAATTCAAGTTCATTACCAATGAAATCGGCAGGCTCATTAAAACTGTCATCGATAATGAGACCAATTTGCTGGTAAAACTGTGCAACCTTTACCGTCTCTTCGGTAAAAATTTGATGATTACCACTGAGATACACTGACTCGTAAGGGGCGACTAGTAACTTATATGGCCCGATACACATGCGGTTAAAGTCGAACTCTAATTCCGATGAGTCACTGCTAAACTTCATCGCCTCACTCAGTAATGGGCTTTCTGGCCGCGCTTGCTGCAGATAGGCAATTAACCCTGCCAGAGCGTTGAGATCAGAAGGGGCAAACATCATTGATTTAAAGGCATGATAAGCCGTTGCCGTAGGGCCATATTGGGTTGTCATTATGCGCGTTCCTTAATGATCACTAAGTTAGGCTTGGTGATGCAGTCGCCATACCCAATGCCCTCTTTGCTGGCCGATGGACGTTTAAGCACCTCTTGCAGGTCGCCCACATCAAGACACTCCACAGGGCAGCCACTAACACACGCTGGTTTCATACCGCGATCGAGCAGCTCGACACACATGTTGCACTTGTCGGCTTTGCCATCGTCTTCACGAATACTGACGGCAGCATAGGGACAGGCACTGGCACAAAGGCCGCATCCGGTGCACTTTTCACGATCCAGTACCACAATGCCGTCATCACGAACATGATAGGCTTTTGCAGGGCAAACCATTAGGCAAGCAGGGTTTTCACAGTGCATGCACGCATGAGACAGCCACACATCGATAGCGCCGTCATCGCGCTTAACTTCATAGCGGTCAACTTTGCGAAAACGGTGGTTTTCGGGCAATTCATTATGGATCTGGCAGGCGACAGTACACGCACCACAGCCGACACAGTTCTCTTGTCTGAATACAAAGCCCACTTTCTTATTTAATGACATCAGTTACTCCTTAGGCTTTGGCGATGGCGACACGAGTAGAGTGGTATGCAGAGCAGCCGCCCATATCGGTTAAGGTGTCGGTGGTCAGGTTATTGGTACAACTCGCTTTACCTTGTGGGTCCATGCGGCGCCAGTTATTTTTAGGGGCCATGACTGTGCCACGTACCACTTGAGTCGAAACCTGGGCAATAAAGAAAGCTTCGCCTCGTTGGTTATTAAGCCTAACTCTATCGTTATTCTTAATCCCTAACTCTGCAGCATCTTCGCTGTTAATCTTGGCGAAGTAAGCTGGGAAATTACGGATATATTTAACGTTATAGAAAGAGCTATTGGCACGTTGCGGAATGGCAGGTGACAATAAACGGAAAGGCAGTGTTTTTTCCGCTGGGATCATCTCATCTTCAGGGAGACCGAAATCGATAACCGGGTGGAAGCCCGCCTCTTTCATCATCTCTGAGTAGAACTCAATCTTGCCGCTATCTGTCTTATATTTGCCGTCGCCAAAATAGGGGCGTTGGTCATATACGGTGACAAATTTATCGCGAATGATCTGCTCGTAAGTGATGTTGTTTTGTCTAAATGCAGGCTCTTCGGTGTCAAGGAAGTCACGTAGGATCTGCTCGTAATCGACGCGCATCTCAGGGAATCGGTCGAGACCCATATGGGCACCTAACTCTTTAAAGAAGATCCAGTTATCTTTAGATTCACCTAAGGGATCAATAACTTTTTCAGAGGTTTGCATGTGGTAGCAGTTGTAGTCGGTACCCATGTCAGGGAACTCAAACTGAGTCGTCGAAGGCACGATAATGTCGGCCAATTCAGCGGTATCTGTCATTAAGAAGTCATGGACTACTAAGAACAGATCATCACGCATGGCACCACGGCGGCAGGCGTTTGAGTCGGGAGCAACCGAGACAAAGTTACCATTGTAGTTAATCACGGCTTTAATCGGTTTGATCGGCTTGCCGTAGGCTACTGGGTTTTCAGGATCGAGCGCTTTAGCAATTTCGGTCATGTTCACATGACCCACAGTATCTGGGTTAGGGTGAATATGGTCGGCACGACCTTTACTGTAATTTAAGCTGTCATCGGCTTGGGTGTTGTCGTAAATAAAGCCATTACCAATTTTTCCATATTGGCCAGCAACAGCGTGCATCATGGCGATGGCCCGTGACATACGTGCGCCATTGTAGTTACGTTGCATACCGTAACCTAAGCGCAATACTGAAAGCTCTGACTCGCCATAGGCTTTGGCAAACTCAAACATCTTAACTGTTGGCACACCTGTGACGCGTTCAATCTCTTCATAGCTCATCTCATTGAGGCGTGTCAGCAGTTGCTGATAGCCTAAAGTGTTCGCCTTGATGAAATTGAGATCGGCTAAGTCGTGCTCAATCAGATACTTCATGATGCCCGAGGCCAAATGGGTATCTGTACTAGGTCGAGGCTGCAGCCAGATGTCCGCTTGCGAAGCGATAGGTGTGCGAATGGGGTTAACCACTAACAGTTTGGCACCTTTGTCGCGCGCTTGGTTAATGAACTTAATGCCATGCACGTTGGTAGCGGTTTCATTTTGCCCCCAAGAGATGTAGCAGTTAGTGTAAATGTTGTCGTAGGGATCGGGTCCTTGGTAAGTACCCGTGACCGACTTCAGCCCCTCATAGGCGGCGAACACACACACTTTTCGGTCAAGTTTACGTGCACCTACGGCATTAAAGAAACGGCTTGGTCCGCCGTATTTACCGATAACCCCTTCATGGCCAGAGTAGCTATAAGGCAGAATTGAATCGGCACCATGGTCTTTGATGATCTGTTGTAATCGGCTCGCAATCTTGGCATACGCTTCATCCCAAGAGATACGGCGCCATTTGCCTTCGCCTTTTTTACCCGCGCGCTCCATAGGGTGGAGAATACGGTCAGCCGCATAGGTATATTGCACATAGGCGTGGCCTTTGACGCAAGGAGAGGTGCCCATCTTCTTCATCTCTGAAGCACCCTCGACATAGGTCATACGGCCATTTTGCACGGTGAACTTGAGCAGACAGCGGTCAGCGCAGTTACGTTGGCAGGTGTGGTACTTAATCTCTCCTTGGCGTTTCAACAATTTGTCGGGCGCGCCACCTCGTTCGTCAGCAGAGGCGATGCCAGGCATTAAACCTGACAGCGAGCCGACGACGGAGCTGGCTCCGACACCTTGCAAGAAGGTGCGTCTGTTCATTTTCATAAGTGTTCCCCATCTTGATGCGCTGTTACACGCTTTTTTACAGACATTGCTCAAATGTGTGAGTCTAAGACTCGTTACATACCGATTTTTTTATCGTTTTTCGATCTTAAAAAGGCGATGAGATTCGGTGACTAAAGGGGTATGCAAGGGTGCCTCTGGTAACCGCTAAATCTCATCGCCAAATCTTTTGTCAGCGCTCAGCAGCGCTGCGCCAAGCTTGCTCTAAACCGCAAATGAGTTTTGATTTGACCCAGTTGAATGCCGCCGATTGATTGACGTTGCCATAGAGTAAGTAGTTGCCTATTTCTCGATTTTCTCGCCGACGAATACGGCAGCGGTCTGCGAGCGCATCGGGCAGTTTTACCCATTGAACTTGTGGCATCATGTCGACGAATTGGCGGGTAAACTCATTGCAGACTAAGGTAATGGCATCTGAACCATGTAGAAGGCGCATCGCACTGGCAACGCTGTCGGTATAGCCGTCGACCTCCATGCACAGCCCCTCTTCTCGGCAAAGGTTGACCAGTAGTGGACAGCTGAGATCATCATAATTGTCCAGCTCTAAACATTGGTACTTGGCTAAGTTTGCCAATGTTAACTCTTGATGAAATAGCGGGTGGCCAGTACGAGCGAGAATGTAGAGGCTATCTGTGGCTGAAAACATTTCGGCATTTAGGTTTTTGCCGTTAAACCCTTCGTAAACGACCACAAAGTCCACATCACCATTGGCCAGATCGGTGGCGCAATCATGTGTGAGTACCCTAACGTCAAATTTCATATTAGGGGCTTCGACAAGGATCTCGTTGCGAATGACCTGAAGCACGGCGTAAACAAACTCATCGTAGGCGTGGATAACATATTGGCCACCCGATTCAGCGGGGGTGAAGACTGAATGCTGCATCTCTAGTTGCTGATAATGCGCGACAAGTGAACGGGCCATAGGTATAAGCTGGTGGGTTTTTTCTGTTGCGACAAACCCTGAGCAGCGACGAATAAATAGTGAATCCTTAAATGTATCTCTAAGGATTTTTAGTGTGCGGCTAACGCCTGAAGGGGTGATACCCAGTTCATTTGCAGCCTGGTGGCTTTGCCCATGTTCATAGACGGCAATAAATACTTTTAATTGATTGTAATTAAGTTGGTCAATTTTATTCATGGTTGTGAACTGCGTAAATATTCTGAGAGCGTATAATCTACATATATCTACACATGTTCAGTGTTAGAAGTCACATTTTTAATATGGTTATTATTTAAAGTATGCTTTAGCTCTCATGTTTTAATATTCGCATTTTGCAAAATTCGGATCTTAATATTTACTTAAATGATATTGAATTGTGACTAACTGGTACGATATAACTAGTTTTAGGATGGTGTTAAGCGTACTGCTATCTTCTTGTTTTTTCTGTAACTACCTGTTTTAGTTTTTGTTTGTGTCGATCCTTTCTTTTTGCTTTTTATTTCAATAATTATTTTTTTATTTTTAATATGAGACATTGCACTTTAATTAAAAATATCTAAATGACTTGCTTAAAAATAATTTCATATAAATTTGTTTTTTTATTTATTCGTGATCTCAATATTGTTTTAAATTTATAAATATATTCTCTGTTGCAAATTAAACCATTAGGTGTGTATTTTAAATAACAAAATAAAATTCCAATATCGTGTTTTCTGTTTTAGGAAAACATAGTTAAGGGCTTAGTTATGTTGGATCGGCGATCAATATTAAAAATGGCTGCTGGTGGTGCGTTACTTTCATTAGTGCCTACTAGTATGTTGCAAGCGAAAACACTGGGAAAACGATATGCCATGGTGTTTGACGTCAGGCGGTGTACCGGGTGCTTATCTTGTACCGTCTCTTGTTCTGTTGAAAATCAAACGGATAGCGGCAGATGCAGAACACGAGTCAATCAAGCCAGTGTCGACAGCGGACTGGGTATCGCCACCTTATCTGTGCCTAATCAATGCAACCATTGCGACAACCCTGTGTGCACTAAGGTGTGTCCGGTTGGGGCGACCTATAAACGAAAAGAAGATGGCATAGTGGTGATTGACCATGACGAGTGTATACATTGCCAGCTTTGTGTTGATGCATGCCCGTACGGTGCGCGTCGAAAAGATGAAACCTTAGACAGCCCGCCAGAGAAATGTAATTTCTGTATTCATCGTGTGACCCAAGGTTTACTGCCAGCCTGTGTCGAGACCTGTATTGGTAAGGCGCGTACCTTTGGTGATCTCAACGACCCTGAAAGTGAGATTTCACGGTTAGTCCGAGA
Organism: Shewanella colwelliana; assembly: GCF_001735525.1. Lineage (NCBI taxonomy): Bacteria > Pseudomonadati > Pseudomonadota > Gammaproteobacteria > Alteromonadales > Shewanellaceae > Shewanella > Shewanella colwelliana. The sequence continues at coordinate 9,246 of NZ_MCBT01000027.1, read as the reverse complement.
CAACAAGGTCTACGCCATGCTTGCTGATGCTGAAACCTTACCCAACATTTTCTATATAGGTTTGCCCATATCAGTGGATGACCAAGCCATTTTAAATCTCAATTACCTTGATTGGCAGCGCTAGGAGTTAATGATGGACAGACGTAAATTTTTAACCCAAGCCGGCCTCGTTTCTGCGGCCACATTGACCGGGACGGCATGTACCCGCTCGCCTGCAGATGAAGCAAAGCCTGACTTGGGGGTCAGTCGTTTTGGTCACCCTGTTGCTACGGAAGGGGGATTAGATGAACAAGGGGTGTGGCAGAAAACCCCTGGCATTCGTACCGCCTATTCACGCTGTTTTAGCTGCTATAACATCTGTGGCCTTCGCGCTCGTATCGATGAAAAAACCGACAAGGTACTAAAAGTTGGTGGCAATCCCTACTGCGAAAACAATTCGGGCTCACCCCTGCCTCTAAGCATGGGGGTAAAACAAAGCTTTATGGCACTGGCTGGCGAGGCGGGTTTGCAAAACCGGGCTACCACCTGTGCTAAAGGAGCTAGCTGTGTCGATTCTGTCGATGATGAGCGCCGCGTGACACAGGTGCTCAAGCGCGCAAGTAAACGGGGCGAAGGGCAGTGGGTGACCATTAGCTATGAGCAAGCACTGGCAGAGATCATTAACGGTGGCGACCTATTTGGTGAAGGCCATGTTGATGGGCTGCGAGCATTGCGTCAGTTAGATCAGTTGGTAAAACCGGGCCATCCTGAGTTTGGCAGTAAGGCAAATCAATTGTTTGCCACCTTCTGCGCCGAAGATACCCTACGCGGTAGTTTCTATGCGCGCTTTATGCAGCAGGCGTGGGGCACAGTTAACCTTGGCACCAAGCATGCATATTGTGGTGCCGCTCAGGCCACGGGCTACAGTTTGGGGATGGCTGCTGGGTTTGAAGAGTGGCTCAATGATGTCGATTGGGAAAATGTGGAATACGGCCTGTTCATGGGTACCAGTCCTGGGTCATCTGGCGTGAGTTTAAACCGCGTTGGCCGAGGATTAGCTGACAGCCGTGTTGAGCGAAAATTTAAATATGTCTGTGTTGATCCACTGCTGCGAACTACGGTGGCGGCAGACACCAATGCCACTTGGTTAGCGGTAAAACCTGGGCAAGATGCTGCTTTCTCGTTTGGGGTCATTCGCACCATGCTCGAGGAGCAATGGTTTAATCGCGCTCACCTTGAAAACCCAAGTGTCGTGGCCGCTAAAGCGGCGGGTGAACTCAATTACACCAATGCTGGCCATTTAGTGATAATGGATGAGAAACATCCTCGCTATCGACAGTTTGCTCAGGCAAAAGATTTTGCGTTGGGAGGCGATGAAGCGCTTATTGTTAAATCAGGCAGCAAAGCGTTAATGTCGGCAGAGTCAGGTGATAAAGCTGAGCTGTTTGTCAGCCAGCGAGTGCGTGACCGCCATGGCAATCGCGTGAAGTTAGTCTCTTCTTTGTACTTACTGCGAGCAGAAGCCCAGCGCAACAGCATGGAAAGCTATGCTAGCCAAAGTGGTATTAGCGTGGCGGATATGCGTCAGGTAGCTAAAGACTTAGCCCACTACGGCCGTAAGGCTTGCGTTGCGGGTAATGGTGGTACTAACTCATCAGATGGTTTTGTGATGGGTTGGATTTGGGCCGTACTCAATACATTGGTTGGTTCTCACGATGCCAAAGGCGGTGCCATCTATGGCAATGGTCCTATTGGCGGCATGGAGGGTAATTACGACTTAGCCAATGTTGAGGGCGGTGTGTCGTTAGACGGTATTGTTAACGCGTGTCGCGATGGTGCCTATGAGGCATCGACAGAGTATCGCCGCAAAGTGGAACAAGGTAAAAATCCCTATCCAGCGAGCACGCCATGGCATGAACTGCTTCCAGCCATGAATGCGGCAGAGCAGTGGACCAGTCATGCCAATGCCGACCCTTATCGCGCCAAGGTGTTATTTAACTGGCGTAACAACTTTTTGTATAGTGCGGCCTCAATTAGTCAAGAGGTGGTGGCAAGTATTGCAGACCCTAAACGGTTACCTTTGATTGTGGGGATTGATTGCCACATGAATGAGACAAACCGATATGCCGACTATCTGATCCCAGACCGTTCAATGCTAGAGGAGTATGCGGCCGATCGTATGTGGGGGTCTCATAAACAAGGGGTAGTTGCCGCGTCGCCACTGGTGACGCCAAGAACAGAAAAGAATGAAGCGGGGCTGCATATCTGTATGGAGCAGTTGCTCATTGATTTGGCATTACAACTCAACCTACCAGGTTTTGGTAAAGGGGCACTGAGTCGCAACGACGGGAATAAGGCAGATTTACTCACCTTTGAAGATTGGCATGCCAGATACCTTGCCAATGTGGCGTCCCAGTGTGAGCACCTACCAAAGGTGACCGACGAAGATAGACTGTGGGCGGGACTCGATTATGCAATGAAGCCATTGCAACCACGCTTAACCGCAACCGAAGCGAGCCAAGTTGAGGCCTTACTGTCTCGTGGGGGATATTATGTTGATGATGCCCGTTACGACGGCGAATTTGTTAAAGGCGCCGAGCCTAAATGTCTGCAGCTTTATCATCAAGAGGTGGCGCAATTACGCCATGCATACTCGGGTGAAAACTATCCTGGTACGCCAACGCTGCAAGCGCATAAGTTCTGGAACGGTGATACGTGGGAAAGCCATTGGCCTAAGTCTGAGTACCCACTACTGTTCTCTAGTTACAAGGCGACGGTGCGCTCTAACTATGCGGTAGCCTATAAGCGAATAGCAGAAATCAGTCCCACTAACTTTGTTTATATGCATAGCGATACAGCGAAAGAGCAAGGCTTGGTGGATGGCACATCGGTGCGTATTGTGACGGCCAATGGCAAGCCATGTGTCGGTACCCTACAAACCGATACAGGGGTGGCTAAAGGCGCGGTGTGTGTATCGCATGGTTTTGGTCATACCGCAGGCTTTGGAGGCGACGATCGCTTGATTAATGGCAAGATGCTAGCGGCCCTATCTGAACGCGCAGGTGGTGTAGCAATTAACCAGATGATCCCTGCAGACCCTACTCGCCATGGACCCGCGAGTATGCTCAATGACTATTGGACAGGGGCAAATTGTCGCCACGGCATACCTGTGAGGGTAGAAAAGGCTTAACGGCTGACTGATTCATTTTTCTCAACCATGATCTTTTTAACATAGTGATCCTGTAAAACTTTCCCTCGTTGCTTCGGCTTCGGGGGCTTTTTTTATTCAGTTTTAATTTATCTGCTTGTGGTACTGTTTTTGATTACCTTAATGGAGAGCAAAATAAAATGAAAAAACAGTTACCTCTGTTGGTTGTACTATCGACCATGTGTGCGATGCCAGTGATGGCGACCAACACTGAGCAAAATGCATTTTTTGACAAGATTGCAGCGCATTGCGGCAAGGCCTATGAAGGGGTTGTGACCGCTGGTAATAGCGCCGATTCAGCGTTTAGCGGCAAGAAGTTAGTCATGCATGTGCGCGAGTGCAGTGACAAAGAGTTAAAAGTGCCATTTCATGTGGGAGATGATCATTCGCGTACCTGGGTGATCACTAAAACCGATTCAGGGCTTAGATTAAAGCATGATCATCGTCATCAAGATGGCACTGAAGACAAGGTGACTATGTATGGTGGTGACACCATAGATAATGGCACAGCCCAGTTACAATCCTTTCCGGTTGACCAATTTTCTATTGATAACTTCAACCAAAATGGCCTTAGCCAGTCGATCACCAATGTGTGGCATATAGGGGTTTCTGACACCAGCTATCTGTATCGACTCACCCGAGAAAATCGCGACTTTAAAGTAGAGTTTGATTTGACTAAACCTGTGGCGTTGCCACCGACGCCATGGGGACACAAATAGCTTTGCAATGAAGGCTGGGCATTTTCTTTATGCCTGGCCGAATTGATACTGAGGTGGGATTAAAGGTCACACCTTTACTGGTATTAATCGCCTGTCCGGCGGGTGCAGTGCATTGAAGCACCAATGTCGTGATCACTGGGTTATTGACTCTCTTCGATTTAACTTCATTTGGGACTAATAACGCATTAAAAGCTAACGTGCTTTTGCCCCAAAGTGGGTTGGCCTTGGAACGAAGGTTTGGCATTTTTTCATTTAGCTTAAGTAGCGTTTGGCTGAATTTTCACTTATTGATTGGCTTTGAAAACGCACCTTGATGACTGTTAATTGCCTGCCGCAGGCTTTATGTGCAAGCGCTCTTTTGGCACGCCACGAGCACTTCCATGTGGGCTCTGCGAAATCATCCATGATTTCGAAGGCCAAAACCGCGCTTACACTAGGTTATTAACTCTCTTCGATTTAACTTCATTTGGTGTGAGGGGCGAGTAAAAAGCTAACGTGCTTTTGCCCCAAAATGAGTTAACACGTTGTCGGTGGATCAGTACCTAACGGACATTCTGGCTTGGCAATTTTCATCGCTACACCAGCGAGATGTAATTCACTACTCCCCAACCAAAAACTGGATAACTATACAGTCATATTCAAATCATCAGGATTTTGAACGATTTTCATCCTGAATTTGTGCGCGTTTTCTCATTTTTATTAAAATAAATAGCATTAGAATTAATCACTTATACTATTTGTTAAGTAGATAATAGGTTTGGAAAACGCGCATGCGCGTTTTTCCAGATGGTATATTTAGCAAAATGCTGATAAGTTCATTGTATACAGATAGTTAACTGTGCGCGTTTTCACTGGTCCAACGAGGTAAATGCGCATGCGCACTAATAAAATGTTAGATTTCTTTCATCAAATCCACCATCGGTAAACTTTGCAATGTTGAATTTCAGAATTACAAAATACGATCCTAAAAATAGAAATTCCGATGGTCATTACAAAGTTGATGAATGGACGTGTCCATCAGAAGTCGGAAAATCATTTAACGGTGTTGAGTTTAAAGCATCGGAATACTTTGAAGTTGAAGAAAAATATATAAATGCTGTTATAGAATGCCTCCAGTCCAAACACATTAAGCACCTTCGAGTAGTAGACCTTGAGTCTAGGTTTGTACAAGATAACCTTTCGGATAAGGATAATCAGTGGTTAGTTAGCGAAGAGTTTAAGGTTATTGATCTCTTTGAAGACAAGAAACTCGAAATAGATGATCTTAAAATTGTAATCAAGATGATTTTACGAGGTTTTCTGTGGTGCAGATTAGAGATTAATGAACAATTTAGTCTTAGGTTTGGTTGGGACTACTACATGTATATTTGTTGTATTAATTTAAATGAGAGCACGATTAAAAAATTAGTGAAACGGGATTGTTTGTTGAGCTACTTGAACCACTTTACGATATGAAACGTTGTGACTTTTATATCCAAACTTGTCGTACCGACGAAGATGGAGATAGCTTAGTTGAAGAAGAAACACTCCTTAAAACTATGACTCGGGAAAAAATAAAGCAAGGTTTAGGTCTTTCTGATGAACATACTGGAAATCATAGTTTTGACATAACTCCTCAAAATTATGCAATTTTTAAAAATGACTTTGAGTTTAACTTTACGGAATATGAGTATTGTCTATATTGCGATAAGATTTACATATAGGTTAAAACGAAATCTAACAAGGGTTTTCAAGTCGGACTCGTAACAGTTTGCTCGGTTCCGCTTCGCTTCACATTTTAGCAAACAATTACAAGCCGCTTAAAACGGCGTTAGAGTGCAAGAGAGGGATAGTGCTAGATTTTCAAATTAAACACAGGGAAGGTAGTGAAGATAACGGAATAGTTGTGCATGAAAGCTATTCTTCTGACTTCATGATAGATGGAAAATCGCTTTTAGCTGAGCTAGTAAGTAAAGCTGGTGGTCACGGTGATTTCCTCGGTTGTTTTGCAAGAGATTGGGATAACCTAAATAAGCACAGTCTAAAACAGCTTTTACTGCAAGAGCCTCCTGAAACTGAATCAGGCAGAAGTCTAATTTATGTTTGTCCAGAGTGCGCTGATATAGGTTGTGGAGCATACGGGTGTAAAATCACCAAGGTTGACGACGAGTATATATGGAATGATTTTGCATACGAAAATGGGTACGAAGATCCTGATCCGATCAAAGAAATAGGCCCATTCAAGTTTAGCGCCACAGAATATGAAAGCGTGGTTAAGCGTGCTTTTTCACTCTAACAAGGCAATCTACCGGACTCCCACTGCGTTGCTCCGTTTGTGGTTTAACGCTACGCTACCACAAACAAATCAACTCCGTTCCCGCCGGTAATTGCGGCGTTAAAAGTCTAAGGAAAGTATGAGCACACCTCCAAATTTGACAGAAGAACAGAAAAATCAATTAAGAGTTCTCGAACCAAAATTGAGGCTTGCCTCTGTTCGTAGAGACTTTGAAGAGTGCAAGAATGTAACTGCGCAGATTCAAGGACTTCTTCGTCCTACTGGCCATGAAACAAGGTTAATGCAATCAAAGAATTGGTTGTATGAAACCGCTATGGAAGTAGGCAAAATTGACTATGCAATCCGTGGATTTATTGGCGTACGTCAAAAAGCTTCTACCAGTACCAGATTATATCTAGAAGCAACTTCATTATTGGCAATATGCCACTTAAGGAAGAGTGATTTAGAGAAGGCAAGACCATTTATGGTTGAAGCGTTGAAATGTGAGAAAAACATTAAGTCAGAATCTCGAAGATCGGACTTTAAAATTAGCTTAGCAAAAAGATTTGATGAAGAAGCCTTACTCTCATCAATAGCAACTAATGTTTGTGAAGACCTGAATGTAGATAAGATACAAGAAGATGCAGCCAAATTGATTCAAACAAAGCATGAAGACGAGATTCTAGAGTTACTTGGCTCTAATGTTCCAGAAGGCGCATTGGATTTTATAGAACGGGTAAATGCTGAGTCGAAGAACTTACTAACCTACGAAGAAAAGCTAATGCTTCCTTCACCTGCAACATTTAAACAAAAGAAAAAATTGGGTAAAGGTGTTTTGGCGGCTTTTCAAACTGTAATTTGGCAATCGTTATGTGATAAAAATAGTGATGTTTACAAGATCTGGTTCACTAATGGACTTCAAGCAGTTTTAGACAAAAAGTATCTAACTACAGCAATCGTGGGTGCACTATCAGGGCTTAAAATAGGAATCTATGCCATTGCTGTTTATTTAACATCATTGCTAATTAAGATGGGAATTGAAACATTTTGTAATGTATATCAACCCAATAATTTGATGGCCTTGCGAAAATGACTTTTAACAAGCAGCAGCAACGGACTCGTCAAACTGTCACTTGTTTTGCAAAAGGCCGCAAAACAAGCGCCATTTTAACTCACCGCTGTGCTGGGCGTTAGCCTTATAGGGAAATTTCGTGATATCAAAAAGTTTTAGTCTTATTTTCATGGTTTTTTTTATAAACGCTGCCCAAGCAGATGAAATTCCAATACCTGAGTTTTCGGGAAAAACAATCAAGTACACAGATTCAAACGGTGGTGAGTTGATTCTTGGAGAAAGAACACAAAAAGAATTAAAATTTTGGTTTCGAACTATGGGTGGAAATTATCACCAATGTCATATGACGGGTGTTGCTACGTCTAGAGATAATGAAACCTATAGATATTCTCTCGTTGAGTCGGGGAATGAAAAAAACGTATTCTGCTCTCTTTCTTTAATTGTTATTGATAAATCAGTGGTGCTTATCGACGAAAGCAATCACTGTAAAGTAATTAGCTGTGGTCAAAGGGCAGCTATTAACGGCGCGGTATTTCACCGTGCCAAATAAGGCTAACAAATAAGGATAGGCCGCGCGTAGCCGCGTCCTTATCCCGAGTGTTGAACAAGCCCAGGGTTGTAGGTAAAACATATTAAAACATAGACACCCATCATTAATTGCGCAGAAGCAAACCTCTAACTATGCTTTGATTTAGCATTGAACAAGGAGGTTTTTATGCCACGCCCTCGCAGCACTCAAATTAGTTTGGAAGACACTCCCTATTATCATTGTTGTAGCCGTGTTGTTCGCCGCGCTTTCTTATGTGGTGACGATAAATACACAGGTAACAACTATGACCACAGACGAGGGTGGGTTGAATCATTAATTCTTGAACTTACCGAAGTCTTTGCTATTGATGTGGCGGCTTATGCGGTGATGTCTAATCATCTGCATGTGGTGTTGCATATTGATATTGAAACGGTAAACCGCTGGAGTGACCGCGATGTCATCGAGCAATGGCATAAGTTGTTTAAAGGCGATGAATTAACCCATAAGTTTGCCAATGGTCAGCTGATTGACCCCCATGAAGTTGCAAGGTTAAAGCACACAATAGCCATTTACCGCAGTCGCTTATGTGATATTTCCTGGTTTATGCGTTGCCTTAACGAACCCATCGCTAGACAAGCCAATCAAGAAGATAACTGCACAGGTCGATTTTGGGAGGGCAGGTTTAAATCTCAGGCGCTTTTAGATGAAGTCGCAGTATTAGCCTGTATGGCGTATGTAGAGTTAAACCCTGTTAGAGCCAAGAAGGCCAGTACCCCAGAGCATAGTGACTACACCAGTATCCAACAACGGATAAAAGCGGTAATCAAAGGTGAGCAGCCTAAGCCTCTGTTGGCGTTTATTGGTAATGAGCGAGCACAACAACCAAAAGGCATAGCGTTCAGCTTTAAAGATTACCTTGAGTTGGTGGATGAAACTGGACGGGTTATCCGAGAAGATAAACGAGGTACTATCTCAAAAAGTGCAGAGAATATCTTGCAACGAATTAATGTTCCAGCAGAAACCTGGCTCAAATTAACGACTGATTTTGGCAAACTCTTCCGAGGTCCTGTCGGCTCAATACAAGAGCTTGATGACTATTACACCCACTTAGAAAAACGACGAAGGCACTTTGCAAACAGTTGCCTACACCTTCAGTTCAGCTAGCCTTTAGCCGCTTCCCACTTTTGTACTAGGCCTGTTATTCAGGTCAATTTGTGATGCCTTAAACTCCGTCTTTCTGTCATCTTTTCATCTGTTTAAGCCTATTTGATGCTTCTTTATCTGCCATCTCGATGAGTTTTATCATTTATGATACCTATCAGGGGATAGCATAGGAGTAATCTGCAAATAATGGTGCTATGTTATTGATTAACTATGGGTGGCTTATTTCTTTTTCTTTTGCATTAGGCCTGTCATTCAGGTCAATTGGTGATGCCTTAAACTCTGCCTTTTTGTCTTTTTTCTATCAAATCCAACCTATCTGAC
>NZ_MCBT01000026.1:0-927 GCF_001735525.1 Shewanella colwelliana | reverse complement strand
ATGGGGTCGACAGCGGCAGCGGACTGGCATTTACTCTACCCGCTGACAGCGAAGGCAAAAGCCTAGCATTCTGTGTTACCCCAGTGGCACTCACTGGAGAGCCCAAGCAAGGCACGGAGGTCTGCGATACGCAAACCATCATCGGCAGCTATATCGCCCCCGTTGCTAGTGACTTGAGCATTCTGCCGCAAGCGGTAGCCAATACCCCGCTGACCGGGGATTACCGCTACACTGATAACGCCTCTCGAACCGAAGGCGCGAGCCTATTCAGTTGGCGCATAGATGGCACCGAGATCAGCAACAGCAACACTCTCACTCTTAACGTAGACAGCGAAGGCAAATCGCTCACCTTCTGTGTCACTCCAGTTGCAAGCTACGGCAACAACAGTATTGGCACCCAAGTGTGTACCACGCCAGCGACGGTTCAACCCAAAGTGGGCAGTGCCCCCGTAGCGAGTGATGTCGTTATCGCCACCCCACTGCAACCTGGCAGCGCCACTACGGCCAGTTACAGCTACAGTGATGCCGATGCCGATTTAGAAGGAGTAAGCCTGACACGTTGGCGTCTCAATGGGGTCGACAGCGGCAGCGGACTGGCATTTACTCTGCCCGCTGACAGCGAAGGCAAAAGCCTAGCATTCTGTGTTACCCCAGTGGCACTCACCGGAGAGCCCAAGCAAGGCACCGAGGTCTGCGATACGCAAACCATCATCGGCAGCTATATCGCCCCCGTTGCTAGTGACTTGAATATTCTGCCGCAAGCGGTAGCCAATACCCCGCTGACCGGGGATTACCGCTACACTGATAACGCCTCTCGAACCGAAGGCGCGAGCCTACTCAGTTGGCGCATAGATGGCACCGAGATCAGCAACAGCAACACTCTCACTCTTAACGTAGACAGCGAAGGCAAATCGCTCACCTTCTGTG
>NZ_MCBT01000025.1:0-23079 GCF_001735525.1 Shewanella colwelliana | reverse complement strand
TGCCAGTGCCAGTGCCAGTGCCAGTGCCAGTGCCAGTGCCAGTGCCAGTGCCAGTGCCAGTGCCAGTGCCAGTGCCAGTGCCAGTGCCAGAGGGTTGGGGCGAACCTAGGGTGTGTTCTGGTGTAGGATCAATTTGCAGTGAAACGGTAAAGGCTGGCGGATTTTGATGGGTCTCATTGGTGTTTAAAGCGTGAGCTATCGGTGTCAGTGAGGGCGTCACTTGATGAGCGTTCACTGGGAGTGCTGCATGTTCTATTGAGGTGGTTTCAGTTGAGCCTTTCTCCGTAATCACATGCTGCTTTGGGCTGCTGTTAGTCGAGGCTGCAATCTGTTCTGGCGTTATATCCCCCTTCAGTGGCTGGTCGACTGTTTCTGTGCGTTGCTTTGGTTCAGAGGGAGCCTGTGTTGCGGCTGTATCAACCTCTGGCGTCTCCACTTGGCTCGGATTACTGGTATCGGCACTTGTGGCCTGCCAAGATTTGTCCGCCACGAGGTCTTTGTTGCCTACGTTTTTGATCTCGGCATCTCTGAGTTCTTTAGCGGCGAGCTTTTTGACATCTTTATCAAGTTTCTTTACGGCGGCCAGACTCTGTTTAGCGTGGCGTTGCTGCAATTCACTGTTGTTTTTACCTGTGTCGTCATTCGGCGTAGCGGTTTTCTTTGAATCATTGTCTGACATCTTTCACTCTCCCCTAACGCTCACCAAAGGCTTCTGTGATGTTGGTAAATACAGGTTTCCACATATACTGGAAGACGGTTTTATTGCCAGTGACGATATCGGCTTCACCTGTCATACCTGGGATCAAGTCAAACTGCCCTGGCGACTCCCCAAAGTAGGGGCGGTCGATCGCGATTTGCACTTTATAAAAAACACCGCCTTTTTCATCAGAGTCAGTACTGGGGGATATCCGTTTTACAATGCCATCAAGCGCGCCGTAGCGGCTGTAATCGAAGGCATCAATTTTGACTCTGGCGGCTTGACCAACACGTACAAAGCCAATATCTCTAGGAGACAACTTGGCTTCCATTAGGCCTGTTTTTGTCATGGGCACGATGACGGCGACTGTACCACCAGGCTGAATTACGCTGCCTGACGACGTGGTGGGAATGGATTGAATAATGCCATCGACGGGAGCTGTGATTGTGTTTTGCAGCACCAGAGAGTCGGTAGACTTTAAGCGCGCGATCACCCCGAGTAGTTCTGCCTGTGCTTCAGTGCGTTTCTCACCCACTTCGTTAATTAAGCTAGCTTGTTTTTGGGCTAATTGATTTTCAAGGTTAACCAAGTTTTTCGTTAACACGTTTTGTTTGCTTTCCATCACTTTGAGCTCACGTATATAGGCGTCGAGTTTCTGTTGTGACTCTAATATTCGGAGTTTTGAGACAGCTTGCTCCTCTTTAACAGAGGTCATCATCTTAATGGTTTTTTCTGCGTTCTGAATCTGATCGGCAAGGGGGGGGATCTCGGTTTTCAATCCATCAATCTCCGCTTGAGATTTGGCTATATCTGACTCAGAAAGCGCTTGAATTGACGTGCGTTCTTCATTCATACGTTGCAGTGATTTTTTGTGATGATCAACAAGTTGCGGGTATTCAGCGGTAAATTCTTCAAAGTTGGGCTGACGTTGATCAATAAATGCATCATAGCGTTCGATTTTCAACACTAAATTGGCGCGTTTACTGGCCAGTTCCTCTTCGGCAGATTGGCTGTCGATTGCAACAAAACTAGCAAGTACATCACCTTTTTTTACCACATCGCCCTCTTCAACCATAACGGTGGCCAATGTTCCACCGGTTTGGCTCTGAATGACTTGTCGATGTCCAAGCGGAACGACTTGCCCTTTAGATTTTGAAATTTCTTCAACTTGGGTAAAAACCGACCACAGCAGCATGATGCTCACAGAACCTGCAATGAGTAGTGTCATTCGTTTGATAAAACGTTTTTCTGCGGGGGCTTCAATCGCTTCGGCAAACTCATGTTCTGGCCACATGTTGTTGGTTAGTTGTCGATTATCCATTGGCATTTGACTCCTGCATTGTGGCTTTTGAGGGCGAGGTTTCGGCTTGGTCAGGAAGTGGTCCAGCGTAAACTACCGCGCCTTTATCTAATATCACTACTTTATCAGCCTGTTGAATCAAGGCCTGATCATGGGTGGTAAACAGTATGGTTGCCTTACCGCGTATACGATTCAGCATATTAATGAATGCGTGTCGTGCATAGGGGTTTTGGTTCGCTATTGGTTCATCGAGCACCAAATAAGTTGAGCTCTTAAGTAAGGCTCGTGCTAAACAGATATAACTACCTTCTATGTCAGAAAGAATGGAATGGCCTTGGGCAAAGAGGTCAACATTTAAATCGTTATTCAGCGAGGCAAAGAGTGTGCTCGCGCCAGCATTATCGAGTGCTTGAAAAAGCTCTTCATCAGTGGCGTCGGGTTTTGCTATACGTAAGTTATCTGCTAGCGACCCCGGAAAGAGATCGGGTTGGGCGCTATTGAAGCCTGCCCATTGCCTAAAACTCTGTGGGTCGTACTGTTTTAGGTTTTTACCATTAACAGAGATATAACCAGCTTGAGCATCGAGTATGCCAATGGCGGTTTGCAATAGTGACGTTTTGCCACAGCCATTAGGACCTATAATGGCGACAATCTCTCCTGGAGCCACATCAAAGGATATGCCTGACAGTGCTGGTTCGACATCGGCAGAATAACGCAGGGTTAGATGTTTAAAGGACACCTCTGGTGCTTGTGTCGTGTCGGGCACATCGAGGCGCAACTCGTTGTGCTCGGTCCCAGCTTCCATAAAGCGATCAAATTGCTTGATAGCCGAATCCATCATGGTGATTTTTTGGCTAGAGGAAAAAGCCAACTGTGCGGGGCCTGTAATGCGCCATATTAGCATCACACACGCGATTAACGCACCAGGGCTGATACTTTGATTGAGAACCAAGAAAATACCGGTAAATACGGTTACTAGTGCTGTGATTAGGCTCATGGCATGGGCAATGGCTCCCGTTAATCCATTGCGTTTGCTGTATAAAAAGTTTTGTCGGCAGTGCTCTTTACACAGGCGTGAAAACTTAGTGTTCCAACCTTGTGTATCGCCACTTATTTTTAGTTGTAGTAACTGTTTAGCCAGATCATTGCTGGCATTCTGATATTCACTACTTATGGTTGGGGTAGCGGCTTGGGTGTATTTTTTTACCGCTTTCATGACGAGATAAAACAGCAGTAGCATCACTAAGGGAACTAACACTAGCCATCCGCTGAGCAGGGCGATGGTGACCAATGCAATGCTGGTAAAGGGCAGATCAATGAGTCCCGCACCGCTTGGGCCAGATAATAATGTTCTAACTTTTTCGGCGTTGCGAATTCTGGCTAGATGGTTGGTTAACCCTACTCTGGATAACACGATAAGCGGCATGCTCAATAGGCGGCGAAAGGTGATATTTGACAGATCGTGCGCGAAGCGATTACTGGTGCTCGATAAAATACTCGCCCTAGCTAAGCGAGAGGAGATCAAAATCGTGACAGCAAGAATGGCGCCAAGGGCCAAACTTGGCAGGACTTCGGGAGCTTGTCCGCCTATTACCCTATCGTAAACAGCCATGGTAAATAGTGGCACCGCGAGCCCAGTTAAACTGGAGAGTAAACTTAACCAAAAAACGGGTTTGTACCATTTGGTTCGCTTGCTCATGTGGGCAGCAAAGGCATGTGCGCCACTTTTGGCCGATGGGAGTGCATCAATGGTGATCACATGGCCTGTAATAGTAAGAGACTCAGGTGCCAGGGCTTGCCACTGTGGCTGATTTGCCGACAAGGTTAAGTGTTCATAACGCTCACCGCTACGACGCGCGACGATAGGGGCGGAGTCGGTGGGCAGTAGTAAAAACGGGTGTATGGTATGACTGAGTTCGGCTGTGCTTATCTCATGCACGCTATAGCTAATTTGATGTTTTTTTAAGGTGTTAACCACCATTACCGAATCAAAGCTTTTGGTTTCCTGTTCACAGCTTAAGTTATTAGCTTGAGCGTAAAGCCCTATTTGTTGAAGTAGCATCACTAATGCTGGCTTTATATTGACGGATGTTGGCTGAGTCATAGCTCTCCCTCCCCACGATTTGTTTTGGATGCTGCGGGAGCTTTGGGGGTTAGATCAATAATCTGATCTGCGCATTGTTGCATCGACGTAAAGTAGGTCGCGGCGATAATCGTCATCTGCGATTGCTGGTTTTTAATCAAGGCTAACAGGCGAGTCTGTCCATCTATGTCTAGCGATACCATAGGTTCATCGAGCAGCAATATGGATGGGGATTGCACCATGGCTCTCACCATCGCGATGAGCTTAATCGCACCTTTGTTTAGCATTTGGCTCTCGTTATTGGCGAGCTGGGTTTGGTAACCCGCAGGGAGTTGCGCAATGGTGTTGGTTAAGCCTAATTGTTCGGCGACTTCCATCGCTGCCATCTCCCGTTCAGGACGAAACATGGTCATGTTTTCAATTATTGTTCCTGAAAATAATGATGGCCAGGGAGGGACATAAGCCACCGACTGTGTGTATTCATTGGCATCATGGGCAGAGATGGGTTCACCTGCAATGGTGATGCGTCCTTCACTCGGTTGATGGAACCCTCCTAGCAGACTCAAAAATAGACTTGAATGGGTAAGAGGATTGGAGTGAATACAAGTCAAAGATCCTGGCGCAATGGTCGCGGACAAAGTGTGTAATATTGCACCGGGTTGAACAGCCTCTACCTTGTTAAATTCAATCGGACCTAGCGGTAATTTCTGCTGGTACACCTGACTCCCTTGAAACTGTTCAGCAGGTAATTTATTAATATTGTTAATTTGAGTCATGGCTGTTTTTGCACTGGCTAAGCGTGAGCGTAAACTGATTATTGCGCTCAGCGGTGCAATTGCGCGGCCTGCTAAAATGGAGCAGGCGGCCAATCCGCCAGTTGTTAAACTGCCATTTAACACCTCAAAGCAACCAATGAAGACGATTAATAAAGTCGTTATTTGTGAGGCGCCTTGGATTAGCTCCTGTAATTTAGACGAGAGCCAGTCCACCTGTTGTTGCAGTGCCAAGCGTTGATAGTTTATGGCTGCGTAGTTAGATGATAACTGTGTTTCCAAAGCCAGCGCCTTGGTGGTGGTCAAGCCTGACAGTACGCGAATTAACATGCGCGAGTATTCGCTATCTGTCAGGGTTAACTGCTGTGCAACAGCGGTGAGTTTCTGGCCAATAAGGTAAACAAAAATGCCAACCGCCCCCCATACAGCAATCGGGATAAAGACCAGTGGTCCGCCAATATAGGTGAGCAGGGCTAAAAATAGGATCACAAAAGGGAAATCCATCATCGCGACCGCGGCTTGGCCAGAGTAAAGCTCTCTCACGGTTGTGATACTGTTTAAACCATTGGCTATTTTTCCTGGTCCCAGCGCAGCCAGATGGCGGTAGTCGGCATTGAGCAGAGATTTGACTAATTGGGTTGTGGTCTGCAGCTCAAAGTTGGCGGAAGATGAGGCGAGCAACCAACTCCTTGCGTAGCGAAGCAGAAGTTCTAATAAGATAGCGATTGCTACTGTAGTCGCTAAGATGGAAGCTGTACCATACCCTTCATTCGGCAAAATACGGTCGTAAATCTGGAGCATGGTAAAGGGCAATGCAAGTGAAAGTAAGTTGATAAATGTCGACGATAATAATAGCTCTGTAAAAGCCCGGTTTTGCATCAATAAACGAAAAGAACTCACCATCTAATACTTTCCTTGTTGGTCTTTACACCTGTCAAAAGTGTAGTACATGTCACACTTTGTAAACTAACATTGATCTTGACCGGAGTAAATCAGTCAAATTTCTATATAGAGTAGCCACTTAAAAGTGATTTTCATGGGTAAAACCGCTGAGAAACCGAGTGAATAAGTTTGTAAAAGATAGGTATGACTGCGGCGCTAATTAGTTATACGTTGGTAGGCTTAAGCAACGATCAGTCTTGCATGTGGGTGATTGTTATCACGTGTAATTAGGGCCGTATAAGTAAAAAGGGCCTTTATCTAACAAAAGGCCCTTTGTAGGAGATGATACGTATGGAGAAGGCGTAAACTATTTAGCGTGCTTTACACCCTTTTTGTTTTTCATTGGGTCGCCCTCATAACCCAGTGCTTGCCAATTTAAACGCGTGCCTTTGTTATGACAATCATTACAATTAAGTGCTTGGTCTTTTGGAGAAACCATATGGTTAATACGCCACCACATTTCAGTTTCAGCAAAGCCATGTTCACCACTGTATTTGATGCCTTTCTCTGTGAGTGCTTGGTTAGCTTCCATCCCTAATTTAGCGGCCTTATCCCAATCGAACTCTTTCCAATAACCACCTTTACCGTAGACTTTGGCCGTGACAAAAATTTGCTGCTTTTTGTCGTAAATCTGTTTACCTCTATGGACTTTGAATGGGTAGATTTTAGCTTTATTATCTGCGATATCGCCTAAGGGGTACGTGAGTTTGGTTACTTTGTTGGGATCCATCTTATCGCCCACCATATAGGCGTCGGCTTTACCGTTGTACCAAGCATACTCGGGCTCAACCATCTTCTTCCATTCGAAGCTGCCTTTTTTCTTCATAAAGGTGTGCTTGCCATATTCGTCGACAGTTTCAGCTTGATCGCTACCAGCTGTTGACCAATCCCAGCTCATTTTTGTTGGCTCGTTGCGCGCAAAGAAGGGGATATGGCAAGTTTGGCAGGCTACACTCGCTGTGTGCGTATTAAGGCGCTTGTTTTCATGGGGCGCGGCGTCATGACAATTTTCACAACCTATATCACTCATGCCACCAGGCGAGACGCCCATTGCATTACCTGTGATTTGGTGTTGCTCAGTTGTATGGCAGGTTTGGCATTGAAAATCGTTGCCATCCGTATCCATATGGACATCAGTGGCTTTATCAGGGTAAGCCATAGATGAGTCAAGATCGCCATGTTTAACCGCGTCGCCACCGCCACCGTAGAAATGACAGGTACCACAGTTATCACGCACCGGGCTTCCTACGTTTTGTGCGACGCGCTCAAGGTTTACTTTAGCGAGCGCTTCGCCGGCCCCAGCTGGATCTTTAATATAGGTGCCGGTGGTGTCATGACACACTAAACAATCGACCTTGGTCATGTCGGTAAAGTCGAAGCTATCATCTTTCCAACCGTAGCCCGCATGACAACTGGTGCATCGTGGTTCATTGCCCGAAATTGAAGTACAAAAGTTGTTAATGGCATTTTTCTTACCGCGTTTCACCGTTCTGCCTGGTAGCTCTTGCTCTAGTTCCCATGTCCAATGTGAAGACTTCATAAAATCTTTCGCATGGTCTTCATGGCAAGCGATACACTGTTCTGTGACTTGTGAGCCTGATGTGAACGGGCCTTCTATTGCCTCTTTGTGAGGGTTTTCGGCGGTGACGTTGAATGTCGCCATCCCTAATAATGCGCTGAACGCAATGGTGGCTATGGAACGTGGATATTTCATTGGAGAATCCCTACCCCCAGCTAATGCTGGGGGAAAAACAGTAGTACTAGAAGTTGACGACTAATGAGGCGTTCACATCGTAAGCCGTATCGACAACAGGTAGCATTGAGAATGCACTGCCAGCGATCACATCATCGATTTTCTGCGGTGCGCCAACCGGGGTGCCACTGCCTGTATATTCATAGTCGTAGTAAAGCCCTGCGACTTTGATAAACATGCGAGGATTGATGTCAAACATGTAATAGGCCTCAGCGACGTGACCGCGAGTAGCGAGCTTGCTGCCAATAGGGTCATCTTGTGCCTGAGTGAATGGTGTCCAATATTTTGAACCGTAGTTATATTCAAGGCCAAACTTACCGTACGGTGCTGGCATTTGAATACCGACATAGACGCCGTAACCATCTTTTGCATCGTCAGAGTCTGCAGCGCTTGGCATCATGATGATTTCACTGCCATCGGCGTTGAGTTGTGCTTCAAATACAGCGTCGCTTAGCATGCCGCCAAACATCCCCGCATTACCGTTACCTTCCGCGCGCGTCCAACCTAGTGATGCAAACATTTTCAAGTCGTCATCGCTTTCATAGGCATAACCGATACCGCCTAAATACATGTCACCTATGACACCACTGGGCTGCACGCGCGTTTCGAAGTTGAAGTTAGAGAACTTTTGCATATCTTGGTACATGGTTGGGGCAAAAATACCCGCTAACTGTGTAGGAAACGCCATGGTTCCTTTAAAGCCATCATTGACATCTTTGGCGCCAAATAGGGTGAATTGAAGGAAGTGATTGCCGTCATTAATTGCGTCGATATTAAAGCCGCCAAGGTGGGTGTCTTTAGTGACGATGTCGCCAAACATCTCACCATTTCCCCACTGTGATTCAAATCCTTGGCCGTAACAAAAGCGTACTACCTGACCATCGATACCTGTAATTTCACCTAAGTTATAGCCCAGTGTTGCCCCATCAAAGTTAAAGTTAACTAAGTGTCCAGATGGTGTACCGCCACGTTTCTCATTTTCACGGTATTGGCTAGGTGGGCCATAGGTTGAAGGACGACGACCTATAGAAAGGTATGTGTTCGTGCCACCGATATTTTTCCAGTCGAAGTAAGCGCGCTCGACACGTAACCAGTCACCACTTGGGTTGCCGCTGCTGGTGCCATCCATGGTGAATGAACGCCAAGAGTCAAATACTTGCACACCAGTTGAATCTCCCCAGTTTTTGAACATGGTGAGTCGCCCTGCGAAGCTGACGTTATCCCAAACTTTTGCTTTAAGGTTTAAGCGTAGGCGTGTGGTGTAGTAAATATCATTATCGATATCTTGCGTGCTTTTGGGGGCTAAAACGTAAGGCATAACCCCTTGTAACATGCCGCTTTGAAATGCCATTGCTAGGTCTGGATTAGCGCTAAGCATCTGTCCTAGTGGGGAGTTTGGGTCATTAGGTTGTCCAAAAGCCCCAGACATTGCTTTAGCACCGAAATCATTAAAGTCGACCTTGATTGCAGGGTTCCAGGTGACATTACGGTAGTGCAATGAGTGGGCTTTGGTACGAAAATCTCCGGTGATCTCAAGTCTATCTAACGCAGTGTGGCGCTCATTTTTGTCCACACGACTATTGATATCATCGATCTCTTCGGTCAATTCAGCGAGCTGTTGTTTGAGATCAGCAAGTTTTTGTTGTTCTGTGTCGGTTGCATAAGCGGTAGCGGAAAAAGCTAACGCATTGGCGATCAGTATAGAAAGTAGAGTACGCATCTTATCTCTCCTAGTGCGCTCATCGTCATTGTTACTTTAATGGAGCGCGTCAATATCGAAATGAGTGGTTAACCGCAAGTCTGTGGTTGGTCTGAATCGGCAGCATGGTCATAAAGGAACTGCTGAATATCTAGACGATCTTTCTCCGATAACTTTTCGAATACTTCAGGCTTTACCTTGTGCTGGTCGCGCTTAAAGAAGCGATCCCACTGACTCATGGTTTTGGTCATCGGTGTGAGTTCGCCTGCGGCATCACCTTTGCTATGACAGGCTTTACACTCTTTTTTGTAGAGATGTTTGCCCTTTTTAGGGTTGCCGCCGTCTACTGCGTAAACATGGGCGCCGAGTGAGAGAGTTAACATGATACAGGTGGCAATTTTTACTACATTTTTCATCATCATTTCCTTAATCACTACTCCGAGTGATTTATTAACCTGAAACAAAATGCTTGCTTCTTGTTAATAAATTTACCAAAAGGAGGTAGATGTGAACTTGATGTTGATCACTTTTATAATAAAAATCTAATTGATAAAAATATCATGAATAAAAATCTAATGGATTGGCGTTAATTTATTGATAAAATTAATTTTTATTTTTATGGTTGCTGAAGTTATGAGCATTTTGTAAGTGAATTAAGACTGGATTTAAGTCACATTTTTGTAGTTAAACACCCTCTAAATAAGTAGGACACCTATTTAAAGGGCGCTGCAAAGCAAAAATCGAGTGCCGAATTAAGGCTGTTGACGAGTAGGTGCTAGAACGATTTCACGTACACAAACATTTTGTGGTTGTTCGAAGGCAAACACGGCGGCATCTGCAACGGCAGTTGGTTCTATCACCCCGCCCATGAACGCTTTCCACTCTTGATAGCCAGCTTTGATCTCTTCATCTGTGGTATGGCTCAGTAGGGCGGTTTCAACTGCACCCGGCGCAATCGTGACCATACGCACATCATCCATGGCTACCTCTTCACGAATGTTTTCTGTTAAGGCGTGTACGGCAAATTTTGTTGCACAGTAAGCGGCATGGTTAGGGAAGGTTTTACGTCCGGCAATTGAGCTAATGTTGATGATGGTACCAGTTTTGCGCGCTTTCATGTCAGCAAGTACCGCATGAATACCATTGAGTACTCCCATGACATTGATGTTGAGCATTTGGCTCCATTCTGCCGGATCTTGCACGTCTGCAGCGCCGAGTAACATGACACCAGCATTATTGATTAAGCCACCAACCGGGCCAAATGCCTTTTCTGCTCTAGCAATGGCATCTTTCATCGCTGTTGCATCGGTCACATCGACACTGATGCATAAGGTATTGTCTAGCCCAAGTGCTTCCATTGGTTCAACGCGACGAGCAAGCAATAATAGCGGATGACCTTTTACGCTAAAGGCTTGTGCCATTGCTGCGCCGATCCCTGAAGATGCACCTGTTATGACGATAAGTGGTTTCATTGTCTACCTCATTAAAGAATTATTTCATTGAGGCAAAGTTTAGCCTCTACACTATTGTTGATATATAGTTCCCAAGTAACTTTATTGTTTACTATTAATGACAAATTGTGTGGGTATTGGCAGGGAGTCTGTATGAATCAAGAGATTAGTCTCGCAGATATTAAGGCATTTACGGTTATCGCAGAGGCGGGCAGTTTTACGGCGGCCGCAGAGCTGTTGGGGTGTTCTCGCTCTTACCTTTCTAGGCAGTTAACTCACCTAGAAGCGGAACTTGGGGTGAGTTTGATCACTCGTACAACGAGAGCGCAGCGCCTCACCGAGCAAGGAGAACAGCTATTTAGTCACTGCAAAACGGCGTTAGATAACATTGCCAGTGCCGTTGCAATGACGATGGATAATGCGCAAAACCTACATGGACATATCAATATCAACTGTGTCGGTGGTTTTCTCGGCGAAGAGGTGGTGGCGAATGTCGTGAGTGAATTTATCAACCTTCATCCAGAGGTCACAGTTAATCTCGATTTTAGCAGTGAGCGAGTCGATCTGGTTTTGGGTAAGTTTGACATGGTTTTTAGAATGGGGGCTCTTGCAGACTCAGGTTTAGTGGCACGTAAGCTGATGATGATTAAAAATGGTGTGTTTGCATCGCCTAAATACCTATCCATGGCTGGCACTCCGCAGCATCCCAAAGATCTACTGCGACACCAATGCATCTCTGGCTCGGTCAGCCATTGGGAGTTTTTGCACCAAAGCGATGTTACTCAAAAGGTGGAGGTCGATATTGTTGGCAATGTACGCTGCAAAAATGGACGTGTGATGAAAAATATTGCGCTGTCGGGAAATGGCATTGCGCGTTTGCCCTATCTCTATTGCCAAACCGAATTAGACAACCAACAACTCACCCCTGTTTTCGATGATTGGTTTATGGCGGATTCACCTTTTTATTTGATTTATCACAAGGATAATTACCAGCCTGAACGGTTGAAGGCATTTACCAAGTTTGTTACTGAGTATTTTAACCACCACTTTTAAATGACAATAGCGCTATTTTTAGCACCTCGTATCAGTATGGAAAATGGCGATAAGTGTGGTGCTAAGAATATGTTGCGAAATAGTTTGCTTTTTACCCGGAATATCCGCCACAATTTCTGGCAATGGACTATCTTTATATTCGATCTGTGTTGGTTTTTTGCAGTCAGAATAAGAATAAATGACAGGGGTGAAGGGATGAAGTTGAGGAATGCTTTTCTTGTTCTATCTATGTGCTGTGTTACGTCTACCGCATTGGCGGGACAACAGTTTTACGAAGCGCGCGGTGATGCAATGGGCGGTGCAGGTGTCGCAGCCTCTAATCGCGAAGGCGCTGCGTTCATAAACCCCGCGCTGCTCGCGATTCATGCGCCACATTATGCTGGTGGCGTGGTGATGCTACCTGCTCTGGGCTTTGATACCAGCAATGTCAGTAATTTCACCGATAAATTCGATGCGCTGCAGCTGTCCTATGATGGCTTAGAGGCTGCGATTGATTCGGGAGATACCACAGCTATCGATACCTATCGCAACGCGCTTGTAGGCGATCTTGAATCGTTAAACGGTGACAATGCTTATGCGAGCTTTGGTTTAGGCCTATCAGTGGTGCTGCCAACTAAGCGCATGCCCATGGCTATTTTTTATAAGACGTATCTTGATGCGTTGAGTGTGGCGGCTATTGAGCAGAGTGACTTAGATGCTCTCAACGGCCTAGATCCCAATAACCCTCCTGCGGTGACTGATTTAGATTCCCAGGGCGCTGTCGTGGCTGGCGCCGTATCGGATTTGGGTGTTGCCCTTAGCTTTCCCCTATCGATCGTTAATATGCCTATCGCTGTGGGAATTTCACCCAAAATGCAACGTATCGACACATACAACTATGTTGTCAGTGCAAACAATTATGATGCCGATGACTTTGATGATGAAAAGTATCGCAACAACGAAACCGCCTTTAACCTTGACGTTGGTGTTGCGATGCAGCCGATGGATGGCCTGACTGTTGGTTTGTCTGGTCGTAACCTTATTAGCCAAAAAGTGGATACTGTTGAATCACTGGGCAGACAGTTTACCTATCGTATCGATGCCTTATACACGGCAGGTGTTGCCTATGATTGGTCGAACTTTAGTGTAACCACTGATGTTGACCTGAATAGTCATAAACGATTTGATGGGATTGATTCTACCCAGTATTGGCGTGTCGGTGGTGAGGTGAAAGCAACTGATTGGTTAGCGGTGCGTTTAGGTTATCGACATGATTTGAAAGATAGCACCACAGATGTTTATTCTGTGGGCACAGGCTTTACCTTTGGCCAATCTTTTAATCTTGATTTTACCGGTATTGTAGGCAGTGACGATGCCATTGGTGGTGTGATTCAAACATCCTATCATTTTTAATTAACGTGGATATGACTCAAAGGCTGATACTCACTATCAGCCTTTTTGCTTTTTAAAGAGAGATTTATAGCTCTATGAATGACTTAGTCGCTAATAT
The DNA here is from genome assembly GCF_001735525.1 of Shewanella colwelliana. NCBI lineage: Bacteria > Pseudomonadati > Pseudomonadota > Gammaproteobacteria > Alteromonadales > Shewanellaceae > Shewanella > Shewanella colwelliana. Next base: position 9,839 of record NZ_MCBT01000025.1, on the reverse strand, counting down.
TAATGCGCTCACAGAACAAAGTATTAAGGTCATTGAGCGTGTTTTGTTTTTATCGATTTGACCAACGAGACGTCCCGCCACGAGATAGCCAAACAACACCGCCGGCAACAAAAGCAATGAGATGTAGAAATGGTACGTCGTCAATAGCCCTGCCAAGGCTAAAATTAGCAATGCAATGGTTGAACTGAAGATAAAAAAGGCTGAGAGTGCGGCTCGAAATTGTTTGGCATCTTTACCTGATAGCAGTATTGCCAGTGGCGGTCCGCCAATGGCTGCAATATTGCCAAATATGCCTGACACTATGCCTGCGGCAAATAGACTTCGACGATTGACGGGAATACTGAATTTTAACAAACTTAATAGCACGGCTAGCGCAACAATGGTGGCAATGGCTAAGCCCAGAACCGCTTGAGGAGCGAATAGCAGTAACGAGGCACCGAGCAAGCCGCCTGGAATCCTTCCAAGTAAGGCATATTGTAAGCCGTTAAATTCTAATGCGTTACGCTCACGAAATAGCGTCATCAATGAGATAGAAAACCCCATTATAATGACAGGTGCAGGCACTAAACTTGGATCCACGAGATAGAGCAGTGGCGATGCCACTACCGCAAGCCCAAAGCCAATGAGACTTTGGGTGAGTGCACCAAGGAAAATGATAATAAAGGCAAGTCCAAAAGTGACAAGATCTAAGGAGATGTCGGTCACGTGTTAGTTATCCTTACGGGGTGATGCGAGTGAAAAAACAAACAGGGACCGCTAAGCGATCCCTGTTGCTGTTATTCGAGCTGTTGTCACTAACGACTCATGCGAGTGATATCTATTCTAGCTCTTCCCATTCAATGCCCATTTCGGTCATGAGCTTTTTCACTTCAGCAGGGATGCTATCAGGCTTATCTTTTGAAAGATCTTCATCATCTGGTAAGGGTTGACCTGTGTATGCGTGCAAAAAGGCTTCGCACAACAGTTCACTATTGGTGGCATGGCGCAAGTTATTAACCTGACGACGAGTGCGCTCATCGGTTAACACTTTAAGTACCTTTAGAGGAATTGAGACAGTGATCTTTTTGACCTGCTCATTCTTCTTACCATGTTCAGCATATGGGCTGATATAATCGCCATTCCACTCAGTCATCGACTCACCTGTAAATTCTCAAATTCGGGGCAGATTTTATACCCTTACAAATTACAGTCAAATTATTGCCTGTAATTTTTGTTAATTGCAAATAGATTTCTAAATGTTTGGACGTCTAAACGTCTAAATGTGTTGACGGTCAGGGCTAGCTTAGGTACATTTAGACGTCCAGACATCTTTACCGATGAATGAAACCAATTTGATTGATAGGAGTGCAAGATGACAGAGCGAAAATTAGCCACCGCCGCAGTACGTCGAGGTATCGAATCTGATACCCAACATGGTGCGGTTGTTCCGCCAATTTATCTGTCGACCAACTACTCCTTTGATGGCCATAAAAACCCACGAGATTTCGATTATAGCCGTTCAGGCAATCCGACCCGATCTATTTTGGGGGATGCCATCGCCGAGCTTGAAAAAGGGGCGACGGGTGTCGTGACTTGTACAGGTATGGCTGCTATCACCTTAGTGACAAGTTTACTGGGTCCGGATGATCTGCTCGTAGTGCCTCATGATTGTTACGGCGGAAGCTACCGCTTATTCACCAACCTTGCTAAGAAAGGGGCATTTAAACTCGCCGTGGTAGATCAAACTGACCAGGCCGCCCTCGATGCCGCTATTGCGCAACAGCCTAAAATGGTCTGGTTAGAAACCCCATCTAATCCGCTGCTTCGTGTGGTTGATATTGAGGCTATTGCCAATGCGAGTCATAACGTTGGCGCTCAAGTTGTGGTAGATAACACCTTCCTTTCTCCTATTTTGCAACAGCCGTTACTGTTGGGCGCAGATATTGTTATCCACTCAACGACCAAATATATCAATGGCCACAGCGATGTGGTTGGTGGGGCTGTTGTGGCTAAAGACGCTGAGGTGGGTGAGTTACTTCATTGGTGGTCAAATACCTTAGGTTTAACGGGGTCTGCGTTTGACAGTTACTTAACCCTGCGTGGTCTGCGTACTCTGGCCGTAAGAATTCGTGAGCATCAAGCCAATGCTCAAAAGGTGCTGGCGGTATTAACGTCCCATATTGGTGTTGAAAAGGTTTATTATCCTGGGCTAAGCGACCACCCAGGGCATGAAATTGCGGCAAAACAGCAAAAAGGTTTCGGTGCAATGCTCAGCTTTGAGCTAAAAGGTGGCGAAGCCGAACTTATTGCCTTTTTAGATGCGTTAAAATGTTTTTCTGTGGCTGAAAGCCTGGGGGGAGTCGAGAGCTTAGTCGCGGTTCCTGCTACAATGACCCACAGAGCAATGGAACCAGAAGCTCGCGCGGAAGCGGGCGTTAAAGATACTCTAATTCGATTGTCAGTGGGCATTGAAGATAGCGACGATTTGGTCGCCGATATTCAATTAGGTCTAGATGCCGCTGTTGCAGCAAGTTGTTAAAAGGTTTGAGGAGCGAAAAATGACACGATGTCATTTGCATAAATTTGGTGGTTCTAGTCTAGCGGACGCTGATTGTTACCGCCGCGTAGCTCATATTCTACTTACTCATGGCCATAGCGATGATTTAATCGTGGTTTCTGCCGCGGGTAAGAGTACGAATTTTCTTTATAAGTTATTGGAGCTGAGTGACGGTAAGCAACTTTGGCAAGAGGAGCTTCAAGTCCTCATTAGTTACCAACAGAACCTGATTGAACAGCTGTTATCTAACGAACAAGCTCGCAGTCTACGTGAGCGTCTATCGACTGATAAGTCGCAGCTGACCAGTTTACTGTCACTGGAAAAGCTCAACGATTACCAGAGTAATCAAGTGGTGAGTTTCGGCGAGCGTTGGTCATCACGTTTATTGGCAGCGTTACTGCGTGAATCGGGTGTAGCGGCGGCAGATATTGATGCGCGCACACTATTGGTGGCCGATGAAGGTGCAGTGCCGCAGATCCGCCTACAAGAGTCAAAAGATAAAGTGCAGCAGATGCTTGCGGCTCACCCTAATGAGCGCTTGGTGATCACTGGTTTTATTTGTGCCAATGAACAAGGTGACACGTTACTCTTAGGTCGCAATGGTTCAGACTTTAGTGCCACCCTATTGGCAAGCCTTGCCAATATAGAACGCGTCACGATATGGACCGACGTAGAAGGGGTCTTTAATGCGGACCCAAACCGTATCAATGACGCAAAGTTGCTCAAGAGTATGTCGCTTACTGAGGCTAATCGACTGGCACATCTTGGATCGCCCGTGCTGCACAATCGTACCTTACAGCCACTGTTTGATACTGAAGTTAGCTTAGCAGTTCGCTCTAGTTACGCCCCCCATACTGACTTTACTCTCATTGCGCCTAAAAGCTCCTCAGCCAGTGCGCCAGTCGTGACTAGCTTGCCAAGTGTCTCCTTATTCAATGTGACCTTAAAGGCGGAGCTACCTCAGTTATTAAGCTGCTTTGCTGAAGCAGGGTTAACCCCATTGGCTTATTGGTCACTCGCTCATGGCCGTGCTGAACTAGCCTTTACTCATGAAAATCAAAAGCAGGCTTTAGCCATTTTTGAAGCCAATAATGATTATTTGCATATTGAAGGCTTGCAGATCAGAGATGATCTCGGACTGGTGGCATTAGTGAGTGCTGACGCTGGCTTATATCGCCGTGGCTTCGCGCGCTTACTCAATCGTGACGCCCACCCATTGTGCAACGATGGTTTAAGTTTAGTCACCTTGGTGCCTAAAGGTCAGGTTAATCTGCTTACGCAAAAAGTTCATCGACGCTGTGCGGGACCACGTAAGCGTATTGGCGTGTTACTGCTGGGAATTGGTAATATCGGTGAAGCGTGGATCGATCTGTTTAAACGTGCAAGGCCAGTACTGAATAAAGAGCTCGAGGTGAGTGTTGAGTTGATCGGTTTGGTCAGCTCGAAGAAAGCACTAATAAGTGATGACGATATTGCGCTCGATACCTGGCAAGATCAATTTGAGCAAACAGCAACAGATTGGGAATATGCCAGCCTGTTTGATCAACTACAGCAACTAGATTGTGATGAAATTATTGCCTTAGATATCAGTGCTAGCGCCGATTTAACCTTGCAGTACCCTGAATTTTTTGCTCGCGGCATTCATGTGGTGAGTGCGAATAAGTTGGCAGGTTCTGGACCGTTAACTTTCTATCGAGAGCTTAAGCAACAGTTGGGAAATCGCCGCCTTTTTTGGCGCTACAATGCCAGCTGCGGTGCGGGATTGCCAGTGCAACACGTGCTTAATGATCTGCATAATAGCGGCGACAATATTGAGGCTGTTGGTGGGATTTTCTCCGGTACACTATGCTGGCTGTTTGAGCACTTTGATGGTAAAAAGCCGTTTTCAGAATTAGTGCTAGAAGCCAAAGGGCTGGGTATTACTGAACCGGATCCGCGAGACGATCTTTCAGGGCGAGATATGCAACGCAAGCTGTTGATATTAGCGCGAGAGATAGGGCATGACATTGAGCTCGATGAGATTGTGCTAAATTCTTTAGTCCCTGAGCACTTAGTCGATATTCCTCTGCCTCAGTTTATTGAGCGGTTATCCGAGTTAGATGTTGAGATGCAACAACAATATCAAGCCGCTGCAGAGCAAGGCAAGGTATTGCGCTACGTCGCCTCGTTAGATTGGCTTAAAGGGGGGCTCAAGGCTGAGGTCGGTATACAATGGGTCGATCGCACTCATCCGTACGCCAACCTCACCCCTGGTGACAATGTGTTTGTTATCCGCAGCGCTTTTTATCAAGACAATCCACTCATTATTCGTGGGCCTGGTGCTGGGCGTGAGGTGACTGCCGCCGCTGTGCAGTCAGATTTGGCTCAGATCTGCCGCGATCTGTTACAAGAATAACTGGCGTTATAAAGTGCCTTAATCCGTATTAAGGCACTCTCTTATCATTCCCCTGACTTTCCACAAGCATTTTTTGTTGCTGTTCCCCTTGTTATTGAATATTGATAAATCTATTTAAAACAGCTGCTTGAGTTTACTCTTGCCATGTGGTTTTCAGTCGCCTGTTATCGGGAATAGATTATTTTATCTTCTACTCATTTTTACGCTTGACTTCAAACTCAGTTTCTCTAGTATATGGACATATAGACGTCCAAACGTCTATTTGGTAACTATTCGAACGTTGAGGGAAATAAGATGGCTTTTCACCACGCACAACATGCAAATTCGTTGAACCAAAGCTTGTCTGAGCTAAATGGTGATATTAATGTCTCTTTTGAGTTTTTCCCGCCAGCGACGCCAGAGATGGAGAAGATCCTCTGGAACTCGATTCGTCGATTGGAGCCGCTAAATCCTAAGTTTGTTTCGGTGACCTATGGGGCTAACTCCGGTGTTCGAGATCGCACCCATGGTGTGATAGAGCGTATCCAAAAAGAGACCGATTTAGTTGCTGCTCCTCATCTCACGTTAGTCGATGCCAGTGATGAAGAACTGGTCGAGTTAGCCAAGCATTATTGGAATTCTGGCGTGCGCGATATTGTAGCCCTACGTGGCGACCTACCCGATGGCAGCCCAAAACCCACTCGGTTTGCAAACGACTTAGTTCGTTTGCTTCGTTCGGTGGCTGATTTTGATATCTCAGTCGCTGCTTATCCTGAAGTTCATCCTGATGCGACCAATGCCCAGGCAGATCTGATCAACCTGAAGAAAAAGATCGATGCAGGGGCTAATCGTGCCATTACCCAGTTCTTTTTCGATGTTGAGTCTTACCTGCGTTTTCGTGACCGCTGTGTCGCGGCAGGGATTGATGTGGAGATAGTCCCTGGTATTTTGCCAGTAACTAACTTTAAGCAGCTTAAACGCTTTGCAGGGATGACTAACGTTTCTATTCCTGGCTGGTTACATAAGCAGTTTGAAGGACTCGATGATGACCCGTCCACTCGTCAGCTTGTCGGTGCGAATGTGGCGATTGATATGGTAAAAGTCTTGTCTCGTGAAGGGGTGAAAGATTTCCATTTTTATACGCTAAATCGTGCTGAGTTAACCTATGCTATCTGTCATACGCTAGGGGTTAGACCGGGAAAATAGGCTGCAACTGGTTAAGATAACGCCTCATATTGCTATGGGGCGTTTTTGTTTTTGCAGTTTAAGTCCAATTGATTATGTTGTATTGGGCAAATCCCTCTATGATTAGTCTCTAAGAATAAGGAGATTGAGATGAGAGTATTTGCCTGTCTAATTAGCTTGTGTTTACTTGCACAGCCCGCTTTTTCAGAACCGCTTCCTATGCCCGCATCCGCCCAGCTGTGTGTCGGTTGTCATGGCCCTACAGGGGGAGGGATAGAACCTGTTGGTCCTCGTATTGCCGGACTTTCTGCTGAGTATATTGCGCAGCAAATAGCGCTGTTTCAACAAGGTAAACGGCAAAACCCCATTATGGCGCCGATGGCGATGACACTTCAGGGGGATAAGATTACACAGGTCTCTGAATATTTCGCCAGTCAAGCGCTGCCTGAAATCAAACTGCATATTCGTGGTGACACGGTGAGTTTTAATGAGCCCGCCTCGACCTTGGTTTACCAAGGCGATTGGGGGCGGTTAATACCGGCATGTGTGACCTGTCACGGCCCATCAACCTTGGGTGGCGGGCTGTTTCCAAGGCTCGCTGGCCAGCAAGCCAGTTATATAAAGACGCAATTATTGGCATGGCAAACCGGGACCCGCAAAGGGGATGTCGATGGGATGATGGCCTCCATTGCCAATAAGCTCACCGCCGCAGAGATTGATGCGCTGGCCAGTTATTTAGCCGCAATAAAATAGGGAGCGAGTAATGAATAAGATTATTTTATGGAGTGTTCCACTATTGTTGCTAAGCAGTGTGAGTATTCAAGGCGTATCTGAGGCGTTACCTGATAAACAAGCGGAGTTGTTTACATCGCCGAAAAAGCCAACCGACAGCTATTTACCAGTTAGATCGTTGGCAAGTATCCCTAAAGGAGAGTTTGGCGACAAAGTCCGTATGGGGTATCAGCTATTTGTAAATACTCAGCAGTTGCGTGGTCAGTATGTGGGTAATGAGTTGAATTGCTCTAATTGCCATATGGATGCCGGGCGCAAAGCGAATGCATCGCCATTATGGGCAGCCTATTTAGCGTATCCCGCTTATCGTAAAAAAAATGACAAAGTAAACAGCTATCAAGAGCGCTTACAAGGCTGTTTCACTTATTCGATGAATGGGCAAGCGCCTGACAATGATAGTCCTGAGTTAATAGCTTTATCTGCTTACTCCTATTGGTTAGCGATGGGTGGGTTGATGGATCAATATCAAGTGGCTGGAGAGGTTCCTGAGTTGAGCGATAAAGCGCTAGTCTTGGGGGGTAAACGTGATGATTTTTCATTGCCAGAGGCGATCGCTTCGGCGATGACGATGGATGAGCGTGCCAAGCTTGCTGGACGAGGCTTCCCCGCAATCCCTAAGCCAGAGCTCGCTTATTCACCTGAGCGTGGATCAGAGGTCTATAAAGCTCACTGCCAAGCTTGCCATGGTGATAATGGGCAAGGATTAGCCATCGCTGGTATTTATAGCTTACCACCACTGTGGGGACCAGATAGCTTTAACTGGGGAGCAGGAATGCACAGAGTGAATACCGCAGCGAACTTTATTTATGAGAATATGCCTTTTGGTAAGAGTATTACGCTGACAAACCAGCAAGCCTGGGATGTGGCGGCTTATGTTACTTCAAAAGAGCGCCCACAAGATCCTCGCTTGACCAATAAAGGTGTTGCCGATTTGGCGAAACAATATCACCAGCACCAGGGGTACTATGGTAAGGCGGTTGATAATGGCCCTATGCTGGGTAGTAAGGCTTATCCCGTGAATCCAGACAAGTAGTAAAACTGTTTGAGTCTAGATTATGGGAGTGTTAGTTTTGCCTTATTAGCACTTTCTTTACACCTTTTTAACTGAGCCTCCAATGGATGACGAAACAAAGCAATGTCCGATATGCCATGGTACCAATGCTTGTGCCGTTGCCAATCAGCAAAGCATCGATGACTGTTGGTGTCAGCAGGTCGCTTTCCCACCGAAAGTCATGGTGGATGAGAAAGTGTTATCACTAGGAACCTGTGTGTGCCAACGTTGCATGCTGGCGTTAGCGGTGGAATATGATATTGCGATCAAAAGAGTGGATTAATTTTTAGTTGGATAGATTTAGGGAAGAATCAATATGTATAAAGTTTATGGCATCATCCTGACATTGAGTGTTTTAACCGGGTGCAGTGGGATGAGGGTTAATTCTGTCTTTAGCCCTAATCCAGAAGAAGCGTTAAAAACCTACAAGGTTGAAGAGTACTCCTTAGCGGAAATATAGCGCTCAATCTTTAGGAAAAGTGGAAGCGTCTTTTTGTCGTACACGTCCAGATCAGCCAAGGCCGACGGAATCTTTATTGCTCGGTAATCTAAAATATAAAGCGCAGAAGTTGGGGGCCAATGGCATTGTTGTGATGGAGTGTGTCGATTATAAAATTAATAATGACTGTCCTGACTTTTTAAGTTGTCGAGCATTGGCTTATAGCGTGGATTTTGACCATATTTAATTTGGCTAAGTAAAAAGGAGGTTTAGATAACCTCCTTTTTACTTAGAGGTGATGCTTTAACCTATTGATAATAGTTTGCTCCCTCTATACGGAATTGAATGGTTTCTCTCCCCCAATCCGAAAACATGACATCTCGAATTCGTTCCCCATCTCCTTCCGAGCTACAGCCCCACATCTCGGCGCAAGTTCTGCCTGCAATATTGGAACCAGTGCCTGACTTTGTATCAGGGCGAGTATTGTTTAGACGGGCAATTTCATCGTCAAAGTACTTTTTATAATCTGGTGCAGTTACTGTAAGTGTTTCCATTTCACCTATTGGCGAATCACTACCAGATGCCGCCCCTTTATCAGCCTCCACTAAGCTAAACAGCTTAGGTAGTGCCAACGTATTGGCGTACTCTGCTTCTTTAAGCTGTTTAGCTAGTGCTTTAGCTTCGCTGTTATTTAGCTCGTACGCTTTGGCTAACCAGTTATCAGCTTCTTGCTGATCTTGTTCTACCAAATGTCCGTCTAGGTAGACTTTGCCTAAGACTAACGCACTTGGGGAAAAATCGACTTTAGTACTCTTTTTCAGCAGGGTGATCCCTTTATCGATATCTTGATAATCGGTGTTTTGCAGGTACATTACTCCCGCTTTGTATTGAGCTGTGGTATTACCAAATTTTGCTGCACGTCGAAACCATTTCAATGCTTGCTTGATATCTTTCTCTGTGCCGTAGCCGGAATAATATAGCTCACCTAAGGTTGCCATCGCATCAGAGTGACCACGTTTGGTTAAGATTTTATAGGCGTCAAAATAGTCTTTACATTCAGCCGTATTACAAGCTTCTAAGCCTGTTGCATAGCTGGATGGCAGTGCAAGTAACAGTGCTGTAAATAGCGTGAGTTGTTTGATTTTCCGTATCATGGTTGATCCTTTTTTATTGAGTAAATTCAACCCGCAGAGCCTTGGTTAAGGCCCTGCGTACAACTAGTTGATGTGGGTTGTTTATCTAGGATTTAAATTGCGCCGCCCCAGCCAGAGAGCATGAAATCTCTTATTCGTTCGCCATCTCCTTCACTAGAGCAGGCCCAGAGATCAGAACAGGTTCTGCCAGCGATATTTGAGCCAGTGCCTGACTCAGTATCTGGACGAGTACGATTTAATCGTGCAATTTCATCATCGAAATAGGCGGTGTAATCGGGTGCAGTAACAATGATCACCTCCATTTCACC